>JAJRSN010000436.1 GCA_024278715.1 Calditrichota bacterium | reverse complement strand
CCGCTGCGAATGGGGATAAGAACGTTTATTTGGTTTTGCAAGCTTAAAGACGCGCCTGTCGGATTTTGATTTAAGATTATCAATTGCCGATCCGAAAGCCGCTTTAATTCGTTTTGATCAATGGTAATCGGCAAATTATCCGGAAGAACGACAAACTCTCGTTCATCCGTCGCTTTAAAGAGAACGGCTTTTTGAATGGAAGTATTGCTGCCGATCGCTTCAAGTATCTGCTTAAATAAAGTCTTTTCATCGTGAATCTGCAGCATTCTCTGGCTTAGCTGCTGAACCCGGCGCCTGAATTCCCTCCGCTGACGACGAACGGAAAGTTGTTTTTCGGAGTAGTAAAAAGTGGTCAGAATGCTCAGCAGCGAAAAGCCGTTAATCGCCAGTAAGGGCATGTACAGCGGATTGTTATGCAGGGCAATAAACAAAATCACGGCAACAGTCAGCCACACGCCCAATTGAATGGCGATGGTGAAGGTGGAAAGATAGTAGCGCTTTAAACCCATTCTAAGATAAAGTGATAAAAGAAACACAAGAAACAGCGTTAAACCGGTTACGTACCAGGTTTCGCTTTGATGCAGCAGAAACCGGACGCGTTTTGCAGTGGCATAAACGGCGCTGGGGATTGTTGAATATTCCTGAATTATGTACCGCTTGCCGGGTAAAAGGTCGTCGATTTCGCGCACCCGCCCAGAGGGAAAAACAACGCGTGCGCTCAGCGAAGAATAATTTCCTGTTCCGATGTGCAAAACCGGAGACTTTGAAGAAAGATACCCGGCTTGAACGGTAATTTCTCTCATGCCCAAAGAATAAGTCTTTTCTCCTTTTCGGGCGGATAAAAAGACCTTGGCTCCGATGGCGTCGCGATTGCTCCGAACGCCGATTATTTTAAGCTCGACAAAATTTCGGTTATTGGTCGGGTTGAGATAAATTTGACTGAATTCGTCTTTGTTGCCCACCAAAAGATCGAGATCGCCGTCCTGATCCAGATCGGCGGTCGCCGCGCCGGTGCTGTAAGTGAAGCGGTTATCCGTGTCGTATTCGGGATCAAAAGTCCCGTCGCCGCGGTTAAGGTAAAGCCGGTTCGGACCTTTTAAATTGATAAACAGATCAAGCCAGCCGTCGTTGTTCAAATCTTCCGCGACAAGCCCGTAAACGTCAAAGCCCGGATGATAAAAGGGTTGTTCTTTGATCAGGGTAAAACGGAGCAAACTGTCCTGCCGGTCATTTCTGTAATAAAAAATGTAACCGTCCTTTGTGGCAACCAAAAGGTCGGGGTCGCCGTCGTTGTCCATGTCGGCGGAAACGGCGGAATTGGAATTAAAGGGCTTTTCCGTGGTAAGCAGCGGAAACGGCGCCGGAGTAAAATAGCCCGATCCGTCATTTAAAAGGAAATAATCGGGTTTGAACCAGTTGCAGACGTAAAGGTCCATGTCTCCGTCGAGATCAAAGTCCGAAGCGTACACCCCCTCGCTTGTGGCTGAATCGATGAAAGCGTCGGTCCAGATTGTTTCGCGGAATGTTCCGTCGCCCTGATTAAGCAAAAAACGATTCGTGTGATGTTCGTCTGAAATATACAAATCCAAATAACCGTCATTGTCGGCGTCGAACCATACCCCCTGATTTGCGTCAATCACGCCGTGGAGATTCAGATTTTGGGAGACATTCTGAAAGCGCACGCCTCCGAGGTTGCGAAACAAGCGAAAGGTTTTGCCCCATCCGGCAAGGAAAAGATCGGGCTGCCCGTCGTTATCGTAGTCGGCAACCGAAGCGCCCAGCTCCAGATTGGTTTTTCCTCGCTGCATCAAATCGCCGCCAAGACCGGAATAAATTGTACGGTCAATAAAAGGGATAATCCCCCCGTTATTGATGAGCAGGCGATTCAAATTCCGAAAGCAGGTAATGTAAATATCGGGATAGCTGTCGTTATTGAGATCAAGAAAAGCGACCCCGTAGGCGTCGTTAATATCGGGAATGAGTCCGGAGATCAAATTTGAACGCAGCATTCTAAACGACGCTTGTTTGGGATTTGAGGCGGCGAGCAAACCGGTTAACAAAAAAATCCACAATGTCAGAACGATCTGTTTCATAATAAAGCTTTAATTGAATTGTGTTAACAAAATTTACACTATGAAAATCAAATAAACAATAAGAATAAGAAAAATGGTTTAAGAAATGTGACGAAACAATAATCCGGACAAGCCGGTAACATACGGGAGAAAAGTTGTTAATAGTTATTGGTTAAGGGTATAATAGTTAAGGGTTAAGGGACGAGTGACAAGGTTGTAATGCGTAACAAAGTACGAGTTTAAAGATTTAGAAGTTTAGTTGTTTAATTTAAAGCGGAAGATTAATGTCAGAAAGCAGAAAGCAGTAAGCAGTAGGCAGAAAATAGTAATATGTTTGTTGTTAAGAAGGAAATGTTTTTTTATTCTCTAAAAAATAATTTGATCGGATTATCTAAACTTTTAAGCGATGGCGGAGATAACTCATTACGCATTACGCATTACGCATTACGATTACCGGAGAAGCCGCTTATACCCTTAACCCTTACACCCTAAACTCATAACAAAGAGCAAGGATTTTAGTGTTAATCTTTTAAAGGGGCAATTTTTACTTTTAAATG
>JAJRSN010000435.1 GCA_024278715.1 Calditrichota bacterium | reverse complement strand
GTGTGCCTCTCCAAACTACGAGTCACGTTCTTGTCACTTGTTACTCGTTACTATATCACTTGTTGCTTTAATTTTTAATCTTAATTGCAACCTGGAACCTGCAACCTGCAACTTGTGACTCTGTCACTTGTCGCTTTTATCTTTAATCTTGAAAGAACTTTAATCTTAAATTTTACTTGTCACGCGTTACTCGTTACGCATCGCGTCCTTGTCGCTTTTCAAAATCGAACCGGAAATTTCTGCTTGATCTCTCTTATCAATTCCAAAAACTCTTCTTCAATTTTTTTGATTTCATCGTGAGTGTAGCGCCTTTGGTAGCGCGCGTCGGCATGCACAAAATAGAGATCAACCGGATATTCCTCTTGCTCGGGAAGCAGGCGGCTCAATAAAAGGGCGTAACCCTTCATCTGCCATTCGTACTCTTTGCCCGTTAATTCCGCTCGATCCTTCGAAATTCGATTGGTCTTGTAATCGATCACCCGCCAGAGATTCCGTTCATCCAATATTATGCGGTCAATTGTACCGGTAAAATAATCGTCCCCAAGGCGCATGGTCACCGAAACCTCATTGCGAGCCTTTGAAGCCCGAACAATTTTACTTCCTATCGGAGAATTAAAAATTTTTTCCTTTAGCTGTCTGACTTCTTCGCCGAATTGTCGGCGCTTTGGCGGATCAAAAATCTCGAAATCGAATAAAACGCGTTCGATGATCTCATCTTCGTCCCGCGTTTGACCGGTGGCAATTTCCAAAAAGCGATGCAAAATTTTCCCCTTAATCAAAGAATCGTCGCTTTGGTAGATGGCGTCGGCAAAAAGTTCGTAATCGTTTTGGAAAAATCCCAAATGGTAACGACGGTAATACTCCGCGGGATCTTTGCGATAGGTCATTAAACGTGTGGCGGAAAAGGTAACGGGTCCCGGGATATCTTCGAGCGGACGGTATAGTTCAAGCAGAGATTCCTCCGCCTGCTCGGGAGTTTTGAGTTGATCCTGCAATTCCTGGAGTCCCTGTAAATAGGTACGAATTTCTTCATCCTCATTCCGCGGCAATTCAATATGTCGCACGATATTTAACGAGTATCGCTCCTGGTCAATCGTTTTTAATTCCGGATCAAACAAATCGTAATTTTTTTGCCGATAGTGCTCGTAAATCCAGCCCAGCGCCGAATGTTTTTGAATTTTCTCCTGTTTGGTTTTCGCGGAAAGGAATAAATAATTGCTGGCGCGCGTCACTCCCACGTAAAAGATGCGTTTTGCTTCGGCTAATTCTTTTTTGAACTTTTCCAGTTTCAAAAGATTCAGAAGCGCGAACCGGTCATTATTGATAAAACTTTCCTGACGCATGGGACAGGCGAGACCGATTTCCGGATTTAGCAGCACGGAATCATTGGAACGACCGGTATTTTTTGTATTCAGGTAAGGCACAAAAACCACCGGAAATTGCAATCCTTTTGCGGCGTGAATGGTCATCAGTTTTACTGCGCCGCGGTCTTCCGGATTAATCTGCGGCTCGCCTTCTTTCATATCTTCTTCGATGAAAATTTCCACCTGTCTGATCAAATCCACCAGTCCGCTGATTCCGTTGCTGTTAAAACGGTACACATGCTCGACGAACTTTTCGATATTGGCTGTTAACTGCTCGCCGTTGAGCTGCGAAGTAAGCAGCGCCCGATACTGCAGGTCATCCAGCACCGTTTGCAGTAATTCGCTTAGGGGAATAAAATCCCGCAATTTCAGCCATTTGTTCAATAAATTTCGAATGCGCTTTAATTCATGGAGTTCATGGGCTTCGTATTGCCCTGCAGAAAGTTCGCTGTTTAATTTCTCCCAACAGGTTTCTCCCAGCTCCCGACTGAGAAAATAGAGAGTTGTGTCCGGCAACAAGAATAATTTGGAGCGTAAAATTCCGACCAAATAAAAATCGTTGGAAGGATCGGCTAAAAAATGCAAAAGATGATAAAAGTCGAATATTTCCTGCTGCTGCCAGAAACCGATGCCCTTTACCGTCTTAAAAGGAATGCCCCACCGGCGCAGGGTTTGTTCGATGGTTAAAAGGTTGTTTCGGCTGCGCAGCAAAACGGCAATATCGCCGAATTCGAGGGGACGTTCCTTCTCTTCGCCCTGCCACACAAAGCAGGTCGCCTTTTCTTTGTTTATCAGCCGATCAATGGTAAAGGCGATGTAATCTTCTTCGCCGATCCCATCTTCATCGTTCAAAAGGGCTAATTCAACATAGCCTTTGTCTTTTACCTTGCGTTGAGCGACCAGCGGCTGGAACTCAACTTCGTAAGTGTTTTCAGAACCTCCGTTCATTACGCTGTCAAACAGATCGTTAATAAAAGCGTTTAGTCTGGGAAGAAAACGAAAACTATTTTTCAGGATCACATTGCCGGAATAATCATCGGGATCATCAAAACCTGCGCCTTTCGCCATCAACTCTTTGACCCGTTTGAAAATCCTGATATCCGCGTTGCGGAAACCGTAAATCGATTGCTTGGGATCTCCGACGATAAAAATTTTATCTTTTTCCAATTCGCCGTCTTTACTTGCCAACAAGGCGATAATCTGCCACTGCAAGGCGTTGGTGTCCTGAAATTCATCGACCATGATAAATTCGTATCGTTCGTTCAACTCCCGCCGCACAAATTCATTGCTTTTTAACAGGCGGTAGGTTCTCAGCAAAAGGTCTTCAAAATCGACCGCCGGGATTTCGCTCTTGAACTGTTCGTACAAATTAAACGCCCGTTCGTAAAGCCGCAGGAATATTTTAAACGCGCGGAAAAAGGTTCGATCGGTTTCGGAGGGTGGATTGCCGGGATTAAAATCGTTTAAGGGCTGACTTAAATCGGCGCAAAGTTGGCTCAACATCAGCAGGCGCTCTCCCGCGGCGCCCTTCCAAAATGCTTTACCGCCTAATTGTCTGAAATCGGAATACGCATTGCCGTCGTTGGTCGTCAACCGCCTGATCAGCGTCTGAGCGGTTTGATAATCAGTAACGGAAAAAGTTTTTGCGGATGCGAGATTCCGACCCGCTTTCAGCAATTCAATCAAATCGATAATTTTTTCCGGGACGGAAGGCGGCAGCTCCGGCAGAATCCGCAGAATCAGACTACCGACAGAGCGCAAAGATTCTTCCGGGAGTAATCGGCGTATTTCCTGTAGCCACAAATCCGAGACAAAGCGCACAAATTCTTCTTCATCAGCATCCGCGAAGCGATTTGCTACCGACTGCATTTCGTACGGATGAAGCAAAGCCCGGCGCAGCATTTTCAGCACGTTTTTGCGGTCAATAATTTGAAACAGCTCCCAGTAAGTTTGGAATTCATCCTCATCATCCGTTTGATCGACCTGTTTTAATGTTTGTTCTATGGCGTCGGCGATAAGCATTTGTGTTTGCAAATCATCCGACTCTGTAAAATCGGGCGCCAATCCGGCTTCGATCGGATATTCACGTAAAATGCGCGCGCAAAAGGAATGAATAGTGGAAATCGCCACCGAATTCAACTGGTCGCGGATGCGCAGAAGATGAAGGCGTTCCTTTTCGTCCTCGGTTTTAGTCAGGCGTTCGCCGACTGCCATGGCGATGCGCTCTTTCATTTCGCCGGCAGCCTTGTTGGTAAAAGTAATGGCTAAAATTTGCCGCACCTTTTGCGGCTGTCCTTTAAAATGCTCAACCGCAATCTTCAAAAACCGCTCGACTAACAAGCGCGTTTTGCCTGCGCCTGCGCCCGCGCTCACCGAAATATTGCGGTCTAAAAAAAGCGCCTGTTGCTGCTCTGAAGTTAAATCGGACATGAATATTCAAAACTCCCTTTTTTGGTTCGCGCATTTTGGCATTTGTAATATTTGACGAATTTGTTTCCGTTCGGACATTCGCTTAATTAAACGTTGTCCGCCGCTTTTAAGGCTCTTCCCGAAAAGCCTGTTTTTCTCCGGCGATGCGTTCCAGTTTGCCGACCACTTTTTGACAAATTCTTTTGTAATCGCAGTACTTTTGACAACGCTCGTCTTTGGGGAATTGAGTGTGACTAAAAAGCCCCTTTTTAATATTTTCGACATTTTCAAACGCTTTAGCCGCCGAATATTCCAATAAATCGTAAAACCCGAACGGCTTTCCGTCATCTTTCACTACTTTTTTATTCGGTAAAAAAGCGTGGCTTCTTCCGCCTCCGATAGCCCGGTTTAAAGAATCGCCCATCACCGGTTTTAGTCCGCAGTCCTGCGCGCTTTTCACTTCGTACAATCCGCCGAACGCCGGAGTTAACCCGTTAATTAATTCGGGCAGCACATACAAATAAAGCGGAACCTGAAGCTGAACGCCTTTGACAACTTCGTGCACCAGTCCGCCGGAGACCGAGCCGGTCTTGTAATCCAGAATCATGGCGTTGCCTTGCGCATCAACGTCAATCCGGTCGATGCGTCCCTGCAGCAGAATTTTTTTATCTTCGAGGCTGATTTCAACCGGTTCTTTTCGCGAATGAATGTCTTTGGGAAAATCGCCGCTAAAGCCGAACGATAACTCGAAATAACCCGGTTTAAACGGGCTTCCCGAAAGCCGGTTTTTTTCCTGCTCCAAAAACGCGTTTAGCAAACCGTTCACCCGCTCGTTCCCGAAAAATCGCAGCTTTTCCAATTCCCAGAATAAGCCCCGCCGCCGGAAACCGTCGAATTCTTCCTGCGCAATCTGATGAAGCAAATCGCGTTTTTCCCATGGTTCTTCTTCCCGTCCCTGCCGCTTTAGTTCGCTGTAAAAACGAAACAAAATACGATGCACCAACAATCCGCGTTCCTGCGGAGTAATCTCTTCTTCCGGAACGGGCGGCTGTTCGACG
>JAJRSN010000434.1 GCA_024278715.1 Calditrichota bacterium | reverse complement strand
TTTAAAGTTTTCAAAACAGGAAAACGGCGACTCGCCTTTTTCAGACACGTGGTTTAAAAAGATGGGTTTTTAATTATGAACGATAAAGATTCGATTCAATACAACACCATAGAAGAAGCCATCGAGGATATCCGCAACGGGAAAATGATCGTTGTGGTTGACGATCGCGACCGGGAAAACGAGGGCGATTTAATCATGGCTTCGGAATTGGTTCGACCAGAGGATGTCAACTTTATTACCCGCGAAGCGCGCGGAATGCTGTGCATTTCCATTACCGAGCAGCGCGCCCGGGAGCTTGATCTGGATTTTATGGTGGAAGACAATTCCTCGAAACACGAAACGCCGTTTACCGTTAGTGTGGACGCCAAACGCGGCACCACAACCGGAATTTCGGCGTACGATCGGGCGCACACCATTCGCACGATTATCGATCCCGCCACCAGACCCGAAGACCTTGCCCGTCCCGGACATATTTTCCCTTTAGTTGCTAAGCAGGGCGGGGTGTTGCGTCGCGCAGGGCATACCGAAGCCGCCATGGATTTGGCGCGGTTAGCCGGAATGAAGCCGTCGGGCATTCTTTGCGAAATTATGGCGGAAGACGGCACCATGGCGCGCGGAAAAACGCTTAAGGAATTTACGGAAAAACACAATCTGAAAATTATTACCATAGCAGATTTAATCCGCTATCGACGCCAACGGGAAAAATTTGTTCGCCGCCGCGTGGTGGTCGATCTTCCCACTCGTCACGGAACCTTTAAGCTCTATCTTTACGAAAATACCCTGAGTCCCGACGAGCATCACGTCGCTCTGGTTAAAGGCTCCATCGCCGACGGAAAACCAGCTTTGGTGCGCGTGCATTCCGAATGTTTAACCGGCGATGTGTTCGGCTCCAAACGCTGCGATTGCGGCGATCAGTTGGCGGCGGCTTTGCAAATGATCGAAAAAGAGGGACGCGGCGTTCTGCTTTATATGCGCCAGGAAGGAAGAGGCATCGGGCTGGTGAATAAACTTTTGGCTTACGCCCTGCAGGAACAGGGCAAAGATACCGTGGAAGCGAACGAAACCCTCGGTTTTAAAGCCGATCTGCGCGATTACGGCATCGGCGCTCAAATTTTAAAAGACCTCGGTTTGACCAAAATCCGCTTGATGACCAATAATCCTAAAAAAATCGTCGGACTGAAAGGATATGATCTCGAAGTCGTGGAACGGGTTCCCATCGAAATTTGCCCTAATGAAGTCAATGAATTCTATCTGAAAACAAAAAGGGATAAATTAGGTCATTTATTTTTAAAAGATAAATAACTATCTTGATTTTTAAGCAAAGAGGGTTTTGATTATGCACAAAACAATTGAAGGCAAGCTGTCGGCAAAAGGGCGTAAATTTGCTCTGGTGGTCGGTCGTTTTAATGAATTTATCAGCCGGAAATTATTGGACGGCGCTTTGGATTGCCTGATGCGCCATCATTGTGAAAGCGAAGATGTGACCGTTGTCTGGGTTCCCGGGTCGTTTGAGATTCCGCTGGTAGCAAAAAAAATGGCTAAAACGGGAAACTATGACGCGGTGATTTGTCTCGGAGCGGTAATCCGCGGCGCGACCCCGCATTTTGATTATGTCGCGGCGGAAGTCTCCAAAGGCGTGGCTCAAAGCGCGCTGGAAACCGAATTGCCCGTTATCTTTGGCGTGATAACCAGCGATACAATAGAACAGGCTATCGAACGGGCGGGAACAAAAGCCGGAAACAAAGGATGGGACGCCGCTTTGTCCGCCATCGAAATGGCAGATCTGTTTAAAAAACTCTAATACTGTAGGAGCAGCCTATGACGAAATCGCTTTTCACTCTTTTTTTGACTGTTACCGTTTTGTTTGCTCAGGGTTCTCATGACTGGGAATCGGTTACAAACATGAATGATGTTAAGGACATCGCGATTCGTGAAAATATATTGTGGGCGGTTTCGGACGGGGGAATGTTCCGTTACGATCTGCAAAACGATTCATTCGAAAAGTTCACCAATATCGAAGGATTACGAGCCATCGACTTAAACGCGGTGGCAATTGACGATATCAATCAGGTAATTGTCGGCGGCTCCGAAGGAATTATCCAGATTTACAATCCCGCTAAGGATACCTGGTCTTATCAATACGCTCTGGAATCCAACACGATTAACGATCTTTTTGTGCGGAACGATACCTTGTGGGCGGCTGCCTTTGACGGGGTAGGAGTGTTTGTGCGCGACGGCGAAGAATATGTGTTTAAAGACTTCTTCCATAATTTCCCCGTCAATCCCGACGTGGTTCTTTCGTGTGCCGTGTTTAACGGGTACATCTGGCTCGGAACCAATAAAGGATTGTTGTCTGCTGCTTCCGATTTCGGAAAATTTCCGATTAACGATCCTCAAAGGTGGAAGGTTTACACCACCGCCAATCGTCTGCCGAACAATTATGTCAACGATCTGAATCCGACCGGAGAAGAATTGTGGATCGGAACTCCCACCGGATTGGCTTCCGCGGACAAAAAGTCTAAAATCACCTTCCGAACGGACTGGATTAAAAACACCTCCGGCAGCTATTTGCCGGTAAAAGAAATCTTGATTGACCGGCAAAATATTTACGTGGCAAGCGAATCCCGATTATATCAATTTATTCCGGGAAGCGGAACGACTGCGGTTAAACAATTTTCGGCTAATATCCAAACTCTGGCGGCAGACCCTTCTGGAAACGTGTGGGCAGGGTTGGAAAAATCGGGCATTGCCTCAACCGCAGATATTACGCCCAAAGTTCTGGATGGTCCACCCTCCAATCTATTGCGTTTTGTTATGAAGGATCATAATAAAAATATCTGGGCTGCCGGGAGCAGACCGAAAATAATTTCGGAGAGCGGTATTATTCACTACGATGGTAATTTGTGGTCGCAAATGTATTTTACCGGAAAATACTGGAAGGTAATAGATAATACCGACGTGATTTATGAAGACAGATTTAATAATCTCTGGTTTGGTTCCTGGGGCGGCGGGATTATGACCATCACCCATACCGGCGATACGCTTTTCTTTCATAATCACGAATATTCGGGCGCCTTAGAAATCAGCAGCATCTATGAGCAAAAAATCATAGACGTGTCCCGCTTTACGGTGTATAAAAATTTCTTTAAGGGCGTCGTCATAGATCCTCAATACGAAGTTATTACCGCTATCAAAGAGGGACCAAACGGGTGGCTGTGGTTTGCCAACTATTGGGCGGCGAACGATAATTTGTTAGCTGTTGCTCCCTATGATGCAAACGGCTTTATTTCTCTGGATCCGCAAAAATGGGTATATTTTGGCAGCGGCGACGGAATCAGGGCAACCGAAGGGGGCATTCTTAGTCTGGAATTCGACAATTTCGGCAATCGCGTGTATATCGGCACTTATAAGGACGGGGTTTACATTTTGGATTACGGGAACTCTCTTGACGATAAAAGCGACGACCAGATTTATCATTTACAGGTGCAGGATAATTTATTTAGCAATACTATCTATTCATTAGCCATGGACCAGGACGGTGTTCTGTGGATCGGCACGGCTGCCGGGCTTAATTCTTTTGACGGTATTAATGTTTACAAGCATGTGGGAGACGAACGCGGCTTGAGCGGTCCTTTGGAAAATGAAATCCGCTTTATTCTGGTGGATAACTACAACAATAAATGGTTTGCCACCAGCGGCGGATTGAGTATTCTGCGCGGAGATCGCAGCCCGTGGGACGCCAAAGGCTGGATTGGTTATAATACAAAAAACAGCTATCTGATCAGCAATAATGTTCACGGAATTTATGTTGATCGCGATAACAACGAGGCTCTTATCGCCACCGAAGGAGGGCTTTCGGTTTATCGCGGAGCTTTTGCCGAAATAGAAGAAGCCTACGAGAAGACGGCTGCGGGTCCTAACCCTTACATTCTTGATCAATCGAACACAAAATTCATAATTAAAAATTTAATGTTTAATTCAACCGTGAAAATTTTTAATATTAACGGTAAATTGATCAGAGAATTGACGCCCAAAACCATATTGAGCGACGGAATGACAGCGGTGGATGGAGGCAGAGCCGTGTGGGACGGTCGGGATAAATACGGAAACCGCGTCGCCTCGGGAATCTATCTGTATC
>JAJRSN010000433.1 GCA_024278715.1 Calditrichota bacterium | reverse complement strand
TTCGATTTCAAGAACTACTTCGTTCTCTTTAGAAACCGAGCTTATTTTTTTGAGCAGAACCTGATCCTGGTGAAACAAAGCAACTTCCATTTTACGCGTATTTGCCGGTTTTTCCCAAAGATTAATTCCAACACGCACTTTTGCAGTTTGTCCGGTTAATTCAAACGTATCAAATGTAACAAAATCAATACCCTCGTTTTGCTGCAAAAGGAAAACCGGTCGCCAAATGCCGCAAGTGGGATATGCGGGACCCCAGTCCCAACCAAACGAATACTGTGTCTTTCGAACAAACGCCCGATCGGGATGCCGTTCCGAAGGCATTGGTTCAATCCGCGGTTGATAATCCTTTCCGTACTGCAAGGCAGAATTAAAAACGATCCGCAAATGGTTGTCTTTTTGTTTTAAAAATTCATTCACCCGAAAGCGATAACTTCGGAACATATTTTTTACATTTGCCAGCGGTCGCCCGTTCAGAACAATTTCGGCAACTGTATCCAGACCATCAAAAACCAACCACAGGGTTTCCTGTTTGTTAAAAAGGTCGGGTAAATCAAACGTGCATTCATAGCGCCAGTCATTCCACCCAATCCACTGCAAATCCTTTTCATTCATGCCATAAAACGGATCCGGTATTAGTCCGGCGGCAAGCAAATCGGTGTGAACCGTTCCCGGAACCTCCGCGTTGATTCCGTCTTCGGGGAAGGTAAAATCCGGCGGCGTTTCCCGTTTTCTGTGCAAAAAAAACTTCCAGTTGTCGTTCAAAAAAAAGCTTTTATTCAATTACAGCCTCTCCTTTAAAGTATTTGTGCGTTAAATCTTTTGCCACTTGATTTTGCTCGATTTCGATTAAAGTCAACAGCGCTTCAATTGTTGATTCGGCGCCCGAGTTAAGATTGATTTTTTGCGGATTAACAATACCGTCAAAACATCTGCCCGTTTGGGGGTCGTACATTTTGGCTTTCGCTAAATTTCTTCCGGCAAACCACGAGGTAATCTGCGCAGCCAACACAGCATATTTTTCGTCTTTTGTGATTTCATAAGCATTCAGACACGCCCAGACCATCGGTCTGAAATCATAGGCAATTTGTTCAAACTGTTTTTTTTCTACAATTTTTGCTTTACCCGTTATTTTCGAAAGCTTAAACGAGCGGTAATAACGGCTTTCATAAAGATAGCGGTAAAAGCGGTCGATCTCTTTTAGCGCGGCTTTTAAGGCTAAAGAATCCCCGCTTACCTTAAAATAATCCAACAGCGCGTCCGCCTGGCTATTGCCGTAAGCGTGCCAGTAATTTTTCCAGCTCAAAAACATCCCGTCAACAGCAAGGGAGTCGTCATTAACCTGAACGGCGATTATTCCGTTGGCAAAAGATCGCATGAGCGGTAGCAAAGCCCGATCTTTTGTCGTATTATAATAGTTGGTCAATCCTTTTATTATTAACGCGGCTTGATCAGCGGCGTGTTTTAAGGGAAGCCATCCCGGAAGACGGAATCCTTCAATTTCTTTCCACGAGCCTTCTCTTTTTGCAAGATCGGAGATATGCGGTATTACTTTGCCGATAGCCAGACGAACCGAATCGGATAATCCCTGTTTGCCATTTTTTTGATACTTAAGATATTCCGTTAAAGCCCAGAAGGCTCTCCACGTCCACCAATCAGGAAGGGGCTGGCTGTTTGGAATTATTTTTTCGATTTCGCCTTTTGAGGAAATAAAATTGTAAAATAATCCGTTTTCCGCCTGCATTACTAACAGCGACCGCACAAGATTTTCGGCTTTGCTCAACGACGAGGCATCATCATAATAGGCAGAATATTTCAGATAAACAATTGCCGCCCGGGCTATGTCATCCACACAGGTAATTCCTTCTCCCTTTGCCTCAACCGGTTCGTAGTCCGGGTACTCGGCATAAATGGGAATAATAGCTATGGTTGTTCCGTCGGTTAAATCAAGATTTCGATAGAGATAGTTCAGATGTTTCAGATTTACGACGCTTGTTTTTTCGGCGGTACTCTTACAGCCCCACATCCCCGCGAGCAGTATAATTATCCAGAATATCTTCTTTGTAAAAATCATGATCTGGTCTCCTCGCCCGTGTTGCATTGAGAAAGCAAGTAGTCCACGCTGGTAGTTGCCAGGCTGACATTGCTATCGGCTCCCGAATAATAGATTTTGATTTCGCCGCCTGGTTCAAGAATCCACCCGGTGGAAAAAATCACATTCGGGACGTCGCCGATGCGTTCATATTCTTCTTCGGGCGATAAAATCGGGTACAAACTGCGACCAATAACTTTAAAGGGCTTTTCCGGGTGCAATAGCAGCACTCCCTGCCGATAAATCATGGAAGTTCCGATCATCCGAACCCCGTGGTATAACATAAGCCATCCCTTTTCCGTTTTAATCGGCGGCGTCGATGCTCCGATTTTATGTCCGTCCCATAATGGTTTACGCGCCGCGATCAAACGCCGGTGCATTCCCCAGTGAAGAAGATCAGGACTGCGATTAATCCACATATCGCCCTGTAACGCCGAAACAGCCGGGCGATCTATTTTCCAGTAATATCCGTCTATTTTTTCGGGAAAGATAACCGCATCTTTGTTCACTGGCTCGGAGATGGGCCCCAAAAGCTCAAAATCTTTGAAATTCTTTGTTCTTGCCAAAAGAACGATGGGTTCGTTCACGGAATAACCCGTGTATGTTATGTAGTAAGTGCCGTCAATTTCGGTAATTCTGGCGTCTTCAACGCCCCAGTTGGCATACTCGGAAAATTCTCCGTGTATATCCGGCGTTAAGACCGGTTTTTCATCGACCGTGAAATGATACCCGTCTTCGCTCCGCGCCAGAATTAATGACGACAAACCTGTGGGTAATTCGATGCGGCAAAGCAATAAATATTGACCGTTGAATTTTATCGCGCCGGCATTAAAAATACTATTCACCTTAAAAGGCACATCCGCAGCAGTCAAAATCGGATTTTCGTTGTAGCGCTTAATCTCCATCGTCTCATTCCCTCCATTCTATTCCATAGCGTTCAAGATTTCCTCGATATTAAAAATAGCAATCCCCGATGCCAGATCGGACATGGCGTAAGGCACAACAAGCCGTTCACGATGAATCATTGCCCCGCAGGTATAGATGACATTGGGAACATAGCCTTCACGTTCGTCTTCGTCGGGGCCCAACAGAGACTCCTTCATTCTACCGAGTACTTTTTTAGGATTTTTCGCATCCAAAAGACAAGCGCCTAATTGATACTTGCGCATCGGTCCAACCCCGTGCGTGATCAACAGCCAGCCCTCCCTGGTTTTTAACGGCGAGCCGCAATTGCCGATTTTGCTTAATTCCCATGGCATTTCCGGAATCAGCAAGGGTTCAGGCGAGCTCCATTCGTGCAAGTTATCGGAAAACATGATGTAAAGGTTATTCCCGTCCTGTCTGGAAACCATTACATATTGATCATTAATTTTTTCGGGAAACAGCGCCATGCCTTTATCTTCTATGGCGGCGCCCCGTAGAGTGTGCGTTTTAAAGGTATTAAAATCTTTTGTTTCCAGCAACTTGGTCTGAATATTTTTGCCGTCATAGGCGGTGTAAGTTCCGAAATAGGTGATTTCGCCTTTGTCCTCAAACCTAACAAGACGCAAATCTTCGATTCCGTTGCTTTCATCCGCTGTCAACGGATAGATTACTCGTTCGGAAAGCGGAATTCTTGAATCGAATTTTATTTCTACCGTAAGAT
>JAJRSN010000432.1 GCA_024278715.1 Calditrichota bacterium | reverse complement strand
GGCGTTTGAATATGATTATTTTTTTAAACTTAATTTTTTAATTAGTAATTTGGAATTAATTAAGGAACAGCGGCAATCCCATAAGCAGGTTGCCCCAAAGAATTTCGTCTGAGCGATTCTATCATTTTTAGGAGGAAACATGAACGAACAATTTTCTATCAGTCCCAACGGCGAAAAATTTGCCCTACCAAAACCGGAAGATTACGCCATTGAGTTTGACCGTTTAAAAAAGCGCGTTTCAGAAGAACGGGCGAAAGGGAGAGAAATTGTGGTTGTAATGGGCGTCGGTTTTGTAGGCGCGGTAATGGCTGCCATTGTCGCCGATACTGTGGATAAAGACGGCAAACCCAGCAAATTTGTAATCGGAATGCAGCGTCCGAGCGAACGCAGCTTCTGGAAAATTCCGATGATCAATCGCGGCGTTTCGCCGGTAAAAGCGGAAGACCCGGAAGTTGAGCCCATGATTGCGCGCTGCGTCAAAGAAAAAAAGACGTTGATCGCTACCTATACTTACGATGTTCTTTCTCTTGCCGATATTGTGGTGGTTGACGTTCAGTGCGATTACATAAAGGAAAATTTAGGCGATGTTCGCACCGGTCGCACGGACATGGCGGCGCTTGAAAAATCAATCGGAATCATCGCCGAACATATCCAGCCGAACGCCCTGGTTCTGATCGAAACAACCGTTCCTCCGGGCACAACGGAGCAGGTGGCTTACCCGATCATGAAAAAGATATTCAAAAAACGCGGCATCAACTCCGATCCTCTGCTGGCTCACAGCTACGAACGCGTGATGCCCGGGCGCAATTACGTGGCAAGCATCAGAGATTTCTGGCGCGTTTGCAGCGGAATCAATGAAGAAGCCAAGAACCGGGTGGTTAAATTTTTGAACGAGGTTTTAAATACCGACGAATATCCGTTGACGGTGATGGATCGACCCATTGAATCCGAAACGGCAAAAATTGTGGAAAACAGTTACCGGGCAACGATTTTAGCTTTTTTAAACGAATGGAGTCTGTTTGCCGAACAGAACGGAGTCGATCTGATCAAAGTAATCGAGGCTATTAAAGTCCGCCCCACTCACAGCAATATCATCTTCCCCGGACCTGGCATCGGCGGTTATTGCCTTCCAAAAGACGGCGGTTTGGGGCTCTGGGCGTACAAGCATATTCTGGGTTTTGAAGACGACATCTTTAAAGTGACTCCCATGGCGATCGATATTAACGACACACGCGGCTTGCACGCCGCACAATTAACGCGCGACGCTTTGCGTAACATGGGTCAGCCCATCGCCGCCTCGGAGGTAATTGTGCTTGGCGCCGCCTATCGCGAAGACGTTGGAGATACCCGTTACAGCGGATCGGAAATCATCATCCGTAAACTGGCGGAAATGGGCGCCGAAATTCGCGTGCACGATCCCTATGTGGAACACTGGTGGGAATTTGAAAAGCAGGACACCTATCCGGCTCCGGGGCACAGCAAAGCGCGTTTTTTCCGCAATCAGGAAAAGCTAAAAGAGATTCGTGTGGAAAAAGATTTGAAAAAGTCGTTAAACGACGCCGAAGCCGTTGTATTTGCGGTCCGGCACAAACCCTATCTGGAATTGGATCCGGACGAAGTTGTTAAAGCCATCGGACACCCGGCAGCCATTATCGATTGTTTCGGTATTCTAAACGATAAAAAGATTAAGCGCTACTTTGAACTGGGCTGCGAGGTAAAAGGCTTGGGTCGCGGACACATTCAACGAATTAAAGAAGAAGTACGTAAAAAGCAATGAAATCGAATTGCAAGGATTTTTTTAAACCCCGTAAGTAGACTACACACCTCCTTCCCCCTTTTCTGCGCCGCGGAAAGGGGGAAGGAGTTTGTTAAATATCCGCGCTTAATCACAAGAACTGGCGAATTAAAGTAAGCATTTTTATTGAAAGAGCGATCATTTTGACTTTAGATTTTCGAAAGATCTATTCCTGAAGGGATTTTTTATCGGGCTAATGATGCCCCTTCTTCTTAGCGCTCAGTCTGCAAATCTTTCCGGATATGCTTCTCGAAAAACTTCTCTGCAAGCGCCGCCCAAAAGGAGAAGTTGCTTTTGTAACCGGCTCTTTCTTTGGAATTAAAACGAAAATAAATTCTCTGGTTTAGCGCTAAAAAGAAAAACCCCCGCTTAATCTGTGATTATAAACTCCAACTTGTCTCAATAACATCAAAAATAATATTTCTCATTAGAACCGTTATCTTCTGCGTAATTTGTGACAATAATTATTCGCTAATACTTTTATCTGTCAAGTTCCGAACGATCGAAAATAAAACCGGCTTTTCTTTTGTAAAGTCAAAAAATTTTTTGTTTAATTTGAAAATATCATAATACTATCGCCTTTAACAACTGAACCTTTTCCGTGAAGAAACACAGCCCCTTTATTCTCCATCAAATAAAAACTCAGCGGGTCGTCGGGATTACCTTTAAAAGTATAATTTTTTATGGCATGCACTTCTCCGTAAAAGCGCCAAACACTATCGTTGGAATAATGTAAGTCCGGGTCCATAATTGAAGTAGGACCTCTTCCGGTGCATTCTAAAATAATTGAAGGAAAATATTCCGGCAACATTAAGGGAATTTTGTCGTCGGGATAGTCGGTAAAAATAATTTCTCTTATTGAATCAAATTTAATGGTACCGGTTATTGAAAACGAAGGAGAGGCAGTCCCCAAATAAAGAGTTGTTTTTAAAGGTCTGCCGCGTAATCGCATGGAATATCTATAACCTTTAACTCGGGAGTTAACAGGAATGTCATTTATAATGAACCGGTAACCAGGACCGGTAATTTTAATTTGTTCAATCAGAATATCCTCAAAAGCTTGCTTAGCCAATTTTATGTTTTTTGCATTCGGATTTGCTTTTATATATGATACCAGAGAATCAAAATTATCAGGTAAGTTGCGGTATTTTCTGTTGTTGAGAATTTTTGACTCCGCCAGAACAAGAGTCAAACTATCGAGCCGAAGCCCAATTAATTTTCCGTATCCCGTATCTCGAAATTTATTAATGTACGCTTTAAGGGCAATTATGGAGGTATCGGATTTAATCATCCGAAATTTTTCTTGAGCCGGTTTTAAATACTCAATACGCTTTTTTGCGCTGTCCGCTAATATCCCGTCGCGATGAACCCCAAGAAAATTCGTATAAGAATCGATTATATCTTTTTCACGAACTTTCTTAAAGTCTCTGATTTCCCGGATACGATCTTGCGCTTCGGCAATATAAAGACCGCCCGGAAACGAATCGATATATGTTTGGTATGGTTTTTCCTTTAAACCCGAAGATATCTGCTCCCAAAAGGTTAATTCTACTATTCGCTTTTTGGCTCTTTCAACAAGTTCAGATTCAGGATAATCGTTAATAAATTCTTCAAACGCTTTCTTTGAGCGAAGTTTCTCCGCTTTCCGAAATTTCTTTTCAGGACTGGCGCAATTTGATAAAATTAAACAAAGAATTACGGAAAGAAAAAAATACTTTTTCATTTGTATTCTCCTTAAAAAAATGCCCGTAGTGTCAAAAACTTTAGATTGTCTATTTTATTATTTGCTTGCTTTCTTACTGTTAGCCCATGTTTAAATTAAAAAAATCGTTTATTCTTGGTTTTATATTCTATTCTTGTGCCCTCTCTAAAAACCGTATTCTGTCATTTCTATCGCAGAGAGAAATATTTTAACTACAATAAAAACAAAAGATTCCCCGTCGCAAGCTCCTACTACTATTGACATCCAATGGGAAATAGTTCTAATTCATAATATTTCGCATTTTTTTCAACCTCAAAACGAGCGATTCTTTTAGCGTCATTGTTCTGAATGCCGCGCTTGCTCGGGCAATGCGCTAATGTCATTATTTTAATATTCAATGCCATGGCATTGTTAACTTCTTTGAAGACGCCGAATTTAAAAATCTAATACTTATAAATTACTAATTTTTTCTCCTTTGTAAACTAACCTTTGGGGTAGTTTTTTAAACTTCAGGGTAAGCGTTTGAAGTTTCAGTAATGGTATTAATCGCTCAACGGAGAATGGTCGTATTACAATCGACTAATAACCGGCTCATTAAATATTTTTGAAAATGAAGCTGTTTATATATACTTTCAAACAACAAAAAAACAAAATAAAATCAGGTATGCCGTATGAAGAAAAAAAAGAAGAAAAAGATCATTACTAAAAGACGTTCGCAAATTCAATACAAAAAAATCAAGAAAAAAGCAAAGAAACCGCAGAAATCATCACCGGAAATTCATATCGCTGAAACTCCTCCTCTTGCGATGATAACTCCTCCCGAAGGATTCATGGCGGTTTCAATGAGCCAGGCAATGATGGAGTACGGAAAGCCCGTGCTCGAATTCGTTGAAAAGGGTGCTGTTAAAGATCCTAATGATGCCTTTCAACTTCTTATCCCTTTGTGGAATTACGGGTTATCCCAAAAGCCTGAAGTAGTCAAAGAAGATAAAAATATGATTATTAATGAAATCCGTAAAACATTAAAACTTAATGAACAGGAAGCCGAAGAATTTTTCGATTTTATGATTAAGAGAAAAGAATATCTTTTACCTGATGAAATTCAACCTGAAGACCCGAGGACCATGTTTATCAGGAAAGAAAAGCACTATATTATCTCGCGGTTTGATTACAACTCTTTAAGACTTTCCACAAAACCTTATTTACCCAAGGAAGCAGATCTGAAATTAATCGGAATATTACATATAATGGACAGACTGGCTCGCTCCTTTAACACCAAAGATATCGACAGCCCGGAATATGATATCTGGGAATCAAACTTTTTAGCCTTAAAGGAATTGGCGGGCGATCGTTTTATAAACTGGATGGTTTTTAAAGGATTAAAGGAAGATATTGATACTTTTTCTTTTATTGCTTCTCTTTTCCTTGACTTTATTTATAGCTCATCGTTTGAAACGGGAATTACTCTGAGTGCGGTTTCCAATCCCGAACTGGGAGTGTTTTTATTTGATTATATCCTGAGAAAAATGTCCGCAGAGCCCTATGATTATGTTAAAATTCCGCCGGCTTTAAAACTATTTTACCAATTTTTATCCGAGATCGGTTATCTTGACGATCCGGAATCATTCATTAAAATAATTGACACGATGGAACCGGCGTTAATCGAAATTTTACAGGGCAGATACTCTTAATGTTGTTCTGTAAGTTTAAATTTTGCGAAGTCCCCGGAGTTTGTTCGTGTTTCCGATATTAACAAGTCCATTTATCAAACTTATCTTTGAAGTATGACCCGAAGCGAAGCGGAACAGCATTTAAAAAAGATTTTCAATCTAGATCATTTTTATGATGATCAATGGGCAACCATTTCCAAAATATTAAACGGTGAAAGAATTTTATTAATCGAGAAAACCGGTTTTGGGAAATCATTATGCTTCCAATTTCCCGCTACTCTGTTTGACGGTCTCTCCATCATTTTTTCCCCGTTAATTGCTCTCATGCGCGATCAGGTAAATTACCTAAATTCCGTCGGCGTATCCGCAGCCTGCGTTAACAGCGAACAAACGCCGGACGAAAACAACGCAATTCTGCAACAAGCTCGAAACGGTGGATTAAAAATTTTGTACATTGCGCCCGAACGGCAGGAAAATCAGGAATGGCTTGACGCCGTTCGACACATGAATCTTTCTATGATCGTTATTGACGAAGCCCATTGCATTTCTGTTTGGGGGCATGATTTCCGCCCGGCTTTTCGAAGAATCATTAATTTAGTTAAGATGTTGCCCGAAAATTTTCCCGTTCTGGCGACAACCGCCACGGCGACAGACAGAGTAGCGCAGGATATTATTCAACAGATGGGTAAAAATGCCGCCCTGATCCGGGGTAATTTGCTGCGTCATAATTTTTCATTGAATGTTGTAAAGGTCAAAGATGAGGACGAAAAACTGGTCTGGTTGGCAAATTTCCTTTCGCTGGCGCAAGGCAACGGCTTAATTTACACCGGAACCAGAGTAACAACCGAAATTATTTCTTCATGGTTGCAGTTTAACGGGATTCATGCCATAAATTACAATGCCGGTCTGGACGCCGATTCCAGAAAAGAAATTGAAAACGGATTACAATCCAATCGTTGGAAATGCGTGGTTTCCACCAACGCCCTGGGAATGGGTATCGACAAACCCGACATTCGATTTATCATTCACACGCAAATCCCGCAGTCGCCCATTCATTACTATCAGGAAATCGGACGAGCCGGCAGAGACGGTAAACCGACGTTTTTGTATCTGCTTTTCAATCCCGCTGACATGGATTTACCGACTCATTTCATAAAAAACAGCCGACCGTCGATCAAAAAATACGAAACCGTAATAAACGCTTTAAAAGAAGAACCGCTTAGCGAACACGAGCTGATGCAAAAAACCAACCTTACTCAAACGCAGGTGAGAGTGATTAAAGCCGACCTGCTTGATCAGGGTATCGTCAAAGAGGTTCTTTACAACAAGAGAAAAAAATACGAATATCAGTTCAACGCCCCGCCCTTAGACACCGAACCTTTCGAGAAATTACGTGAGTTTAAGTTTCATGAACTACGGAAAATGCACGAGTATGTGCAAACCGATTCCTGCCGAATGGAATACCTCTGTCAATATTTGGGCGATAGCAATGTCGGCAAATGCGAAAAATGCGACAATGAATTGCAGACTAACCACAAAGTTGAAATGACAGACTTCTGGCAAAGAAAAATAAATGCTTTTAAGACTTCCTATTTCCCGGAACTGACTTTTTCGTTAAAAGGCACAAATTTAGTCGATGGCGTGGCTGCTTCGTATTATGGCATGTCGAATGTCGGCTCGGTAATCCATCGCTGCAAATATGAAAACGGCGGAGATTTCCCCGACTTTTTACTAAAGCTGACCCTGCGCGCCTTTCGCAAAAAATTCGGCAATCAAAAATTCGATCTTATTCTTTATATTCCTCCCACGGAATCCGGAGACCTGGTGAAAAATTTTAGCGAAAAAATTTCAACCGTGTTGGGCATTCCGATTTCGCACGGTTTAAAAAAAGCAATACAGACAAAGCCGCAAAAAATTTATCAGAATTTTGTTCTGAAAAAAAATAATGTAAAAAACGCTTTTATTTACAAACCGGAAGAGGAAATCAATGGCAAAAAAATATTATTGATCGATGATATTTACGACAGCGGAGCAACCATCAAAGAAATCGGTAAATATCTGACAAAATTGGGTGCGCCGATAATCGCACCGTTGGTAATCGCAAAAACCGTCGGCGGAGATATCAAATGAATTACGAACACGAATTTGCCTACTGGATGGCGTTAAGTCATCTTCCCAATTGGGGCAATGAAAAAATAAATCGCCTGATTATCCAAATTATCGATAATTATAAAATTTCTTTCGCGGAATTTTTCGAATTGAATGCAGAAGAACTGAAACACGAATTCAAACTGAACGACCGGCAGGCGAAGGATATTGAACAGGCAAAAATCGATTTACCGAATTACTCGTTTTTAAGCGAAAGCCTAATCGAACAGGGTTTCCGGATCATTCCCGTTAATTCAAAAGAATACTCTTCAACTTTAAAACAAAATCTGAAAATACAAAATGCGCCCCCTATTTTGTATGTTAAGGGTAATACAAAATTATTGAACGAACCCTCGGTAGCGATTGTCGGTTCAAGACGGGCTTCGGAACGTTCTCTTGAATTTACCAGGAATATCGCCAAAAAATGCGCGGAAAATTACGAAGTGGTTGTCAGCGGATTTGCAAAAGGGGTTGACAAAACGGCTCTGGACGCAACGTTGGAATATAACGGTTACAGCATTGTCGTTTTGCCGCAAGGCATTTTAACTTTTGGCGGCGGTATTAAAAAATACTACAAAAAGATCATCGAAGGAGACGTATTAATTTTAAGCGCTTATCATCCCAACGCGCCGTGGTCCGTGGGATTGGCGATGGATCGAAATAAATACATCTACGGATTAGCTTACACAATTTATGTTGCCGAATCGGATAGCAAAGGCGGAACCTGGACTGGCGTACTTGACGGATTAAAAAAGGGAAGGAAAATATTTATCCGCAAACCCGAACCGGGTGAAAAGAACGCCAACAATTTACTGATTATGAAAGGAGCGCTGCCGGTCGATTTTTACGGTAATCCGGTTAAAGAAAACGGGAACACGATTGAGGAGAAATTAAAAGAAATTTTGTCTCAAAAAGCACTGCCCCTTGAAGCCGTAAAAAACGCATTAAAATCCGAAATAGAAATTCAGGACAAAGAGCTGCGAAAAGTCCTTACAGACATCGACTTTATCGATTCCAAAAAGATCAAGGGCAAAACCTATTACTTTCTTAAAACTTCCTTGCCGAAGCAAGGCGATTTGTTCTCGCAATAATTGTTCAACGGATTTAACTTATAGCGCACTCTTTATTTATTTCTTATTTCTTTTCGATCCCCTTGTGTTTTATTGCTTTATTTCACTAAATTTACATCAACATCAGATTAAATAACACATTATGTTCATCGGAAACAGAACGTTATTTGGTAATTTTAAAAAATTGGTTTTGGAACACGTTAATATTAAGTTATTAAATTACTTAGCACTATTATTTTATTGACTTATTCCAAATCCATTGATATATTGTATTACAATTTTGTTTATCGGGAGGAAATTATGAGCATCAAATATTCTTCATTTATTTTACTTCTCATTTCATTTTTCATTTTTAGCTGCGCCGGATCCCGTAAGGAAGAACCGCCTCCGACCGAATCCACACAACAACAACAAGATTTAACCGATATTGAAGCTCTGCTTGGTATTGACACAAAAACGGAGAAACCAAAGAAAAAGAAGAAGAAAAAAAGCGAGAAACTCAATTTACTGGACGAAAGCGAAGTCGCCAATCCGGATCAATCCATGGCTGCCGCTTCGTTATCCAACAAAGAAAAAAAGAATTACGAAAAAAAGATCAAAAATTTACAAAGACAATTGAGAGACAAAGATCGTTTAATACAGCAATTAAAAGACCAGCTCAATCAGAAGAGTCTGCAAGTTGGACAAGCGCAGCAAACAAAGCAAAGCACAAGCCTCTACGTTCCTTCATCGGCGGGTCCGGTCAGCAAGGGCGAATATGAAGTTAAATACGAACAGGCGAGGCAGGCATTTGAAGCCAGAGATTACCAGACCGCTCTCACCATGTTTCAGGCGCTTCTTGCAGCCAACGCAAACCATCCTCTGGCAGACAACGCTCAATACTGGATCGGCGAATCTCACTACGCTTTAAAGCAATACGACGCAGCCATTATTGATTTCCAGAAGGTGTTTACTTTTCCCAATTCCAACAAATTGTCAGACGCGCAGTTCAAATTGGTTCTTTGCTATTTAAGAAAAGGCGAAGTGCAAAAAGCCCGCGAAGAATTTGACCGTTTGAAAAACGAATTTCCCGACAGTCCTTATGTTAGCAAGGCGGAGAGCATACTTTCCAAATATTGATTAATCGATGATTGATTTTTAAAAAAAATTCCGGGGAAAACGGAAGTTTAAAAAGAAAGCCATCTCGTTCGGACGGGATGGCTTTTTTATTTTAACCGCTGATTTTTTTCTAATGATTCAAAATAGCTTCAATGCGATCAAGCGGATACGATTTCTCATAAAGGTCCAAAACCCGCTGCAAACGGCGAATTCCGTAGCGGGTTAATTTCATTCCGCTTTTATTCACAGGGAAAACCAACCCCATTCGGATAAATTTCTTGATCACATCCGTGCTCACACCCAACTGTAGTGCGGCTTCGTTTATTTCATATAGTTCACTCTGCATTTCAAGCCTCCCTGGTAAAAATTACTCCTAATGGAATCAATCATCCTAATTTATCTTTCGGATAATATAAATTTATCTTTAATCTCCGTCTATTCGTTTTAATCCATTGTTTTTCAGACAATTATAACAGAAATAGAAATTGCGCCGAAAATTTAGCTGCTAATTTTGCGATTCATCACATAATAAAAGAAAAATTCCAGACCGATATTTTAAATTTCTCGGGCAGGAGAGGAGCATCGTGTTTTTGAGTTATCCTTCCCTGCCGAACCGCCGCATTAGTCCATTTGTTTTCGTAAAAATGCCGGAATTTCAAGATTCTCGGGATCGTTTTCCAATTCGTCTTCGCTTATAAAAAAGATATTAGGCTGCGGTTTTCCCGGATATTCCTTATCCACCTGTTTGTTTTTCCGAATAAAGGTCGGTTTATCGTATTCCTTAATATCCGTCTGTTCCTGAACCGTTTCCTCTTTTTCTTTGGGTTTTTGCAGAATTTCAGCCTGTTTAAATTCTGCGTTAAAACCGGTCGCGATTACGGTTACCCGTAATTCTTCGGTTAAATTTTCGTCGATCACCATGCCAAAAATCACATTGGCTTCGTCGCCCACGGCTTGTTGAATAAGAGAAGACGCCTCTCCGACTTCATGCATCGACATAGTCGGTCCGCCTGTAATATTGATGAGAACGCCGCGCGCTCCGGCAATATCCACGCCATCCAGCAAAGGACTTGTAATGGCTTGTTCCGCCGCCACAATCGCCCGATTTTCGCCGACGCCGACTCCGGTGCCCATCAGCGCGTCGCCCATCCCAGCCATGATGGTTCGAATATCCGCAAAATCGAGATTGATGTAACCATGAACGTTAATCAAATCCGAGATGCTGCGGGTCGCTTCCAGCAGAATGGAATCCACCGCCTTAAAGGCTGCGATGACCGGTGTGTTCCGTTCGATTATCGAAAAGATGCGGTCATTCGGAATAACCAGAATCGTATCAACGCGTTCCCGCATGGCATCGATGCCCTTTTCCGCGTTTTTTTTGCGAATCGGACCTTCAAACGTAAAAGGCAGCGTTGTAATTCCCACGGTAAGCGCGCCAAGGTCTTTGGCGACTTCGGCAATTATGGGCGCAGCCCCGGTTCCCGTTCCTCCGCCCATCCCGCAGGTCACAAAAACCATATCCGCTCCGTTGAGAATCTCAATCACACGATCCTTATCTTCCATAATGGCTTTTAAACCGATTTCCGGGTTGGCTCCGGCGCCAAGTCCCTTGGTAAGATTTTTACCGATTTGAATCCTGCTCGAAGCCTTGCTTTTTTCCAGATCCTGAGCGTCTGTGTTTATGGCAATAAACTCCACGCCCTTTAAACCGGCGTCAATCATTCCGTTGATGGCATTTCCCCCGGCGCCTCCAACGCCAATAACCTTTATTTTGGCGCTCTGCTCTTCTGTTGCATCAAACTGTATCATTTTTTATCTCCCGTTAATATGTTTTCTTTGTATATTATCCGAAAAATTCATCCACAATGTCTTTCAAACGTTGCAATAAATGGGCAAAACCGTTTTTTCTGGGAAATCTTGTTTTGCTTTGACCGTGCTTTAATGCGTAATAGATTAATCCCACCCCGGTGGCGTAAATGGGACTGCGAACCGTTTCCACAAGTCCGCCGCTGACCCGCGGTATCCCCACCTCAACCGGAATACCCATAATCCGTTCCGCCAAATCGGCGGCGCCTTCGATTAAAGAAGAACCGCCGGTCAGCACCACTCCCGCTCCCAGCGAATCGAACACGTCCGATTTTTCCATTTGCCGAAGCGCAAGTTGAAAAATCTCTTCCATCCTCGGTTCAACGATGGCGGCAATTACGCTGCGCGATATTTCACGCGGCGGACGACCGGCTACTCCGGGCACCTTAATCAATTCATCTCCGTTCAACAAAGACTGCATGGCAAGACCGTATTTCTTTTTAATATCTTCCGCCTGATCGCGTGAAGTGCGCAAACCCTGAGCAAGATCTGCGGTAACGTGTTCTCCTCCGATGCCAAGAACTTTGGTGTGACGAATGCTTCCGTCAAAAAACATGGCGATATCGGTGGTGCCCCCGCCAATGTCGATTATCGCCACGCCGAGGTCGCGCTCGTCTTCGTGTAAAACCGAAAGGCTGGAAGCGTAAGGCTCCAGCACAATATCCGCCACCTCATATCCCGCCTGATCGATGCAATTGATAATATTTCTCGCCGAAGCCACCGCGGCGGTAATGATGTGAACCTCGGCTTCCAGACGAACTCCCGCCATACCGATGGGATTACTGATCCCGTCCTGATTGTCAACCGTGTACTCCTGAGGAAGCACGTGCAGAATTTCGCGATCCATGGGCAGGGCAATAGCCTGAGCGGCGTTGATTACCCTCATTACATCCTTTTCCGTAATCACGCGGTCTTTTCCGCTAACCGCAATCACTCCCTTGCTGTTAAACGAACGGATGTGATCGCCGGCTATGCCCGCATAAACCATGGTGATTTTATGCCCACTGGTAAGCTCCGCCTGTTCAATTGCCTGTCGAATGGACTCCACGGTTTTTTCAATATTCACGACAACCCCGCGCCGTAAACCCTGCGAAGGATGGTTGCCCACGCCGACAATGTTCAAATTTCCGTATTCATCAAGCTTGCCCACTATGGCGGCAATCTTGGTGGTTCCTATATCCAGCCCGCAAACAATTTCATTTCTTTCCATTGTTATTCCCCAAATTTTGAAGAATTTTTATCCCTGTTTCTTTTTATTTTTTATGATCAAGCGATCCTCAAAACGAAGATCGATGTAATCGATGTCCGCCAATTGATCCCAGTTCAGATAATTCCGAATGTAGCGGCTTAAAACGTAAAGCTCGTCCTGATACCCCCGATAATCAAATCGTACTTTGGCACCTCCTTTTATCAGAGAAAGATTCATCATCTTTTTATTACTGACGTCAATCGCGGCAATCATCGGCAAAAGCGGCGACCTGATAAAACGGACGTATTCCAGAACTTCGATTGCCTTCAAAATTTGTTCCGATGAAGTACGCTCGCCGATTTTCCCGATCGATCCGTCAAAACCGTAAATCAAAGGCAGATTCCATGAATGACCCGACGTCTCGGGAATCGGAAGAATTACTCCTTCCCGATCCACCAGCAACAGTTTTTGATTGTACACAAACGCCGCCGGTTTCCGCTCTTCCAGACTAATGTGCAGGGTGGAAGGCAAACTGTACACCGCGCTTGCCGATTTGACAAACGGCGAGCTCAACAATTTTTGCGCGATGTCCGAAGGTTTAATCGTCAAAAATTTTTCGCCCGGTTTTACCCCGCACAAACGCAGCACATCCTGACGACTTAGCGCCGAGTTGCCGTGGATTTTGATGTCTTTCAATTCAAAAGTCGAAATTCTGTTTTCAAAGAACTTCTCAACGGTTTTGTTCATATACGCCAGCAGCGAGAGCGTTGTAATCACGGCAAGGTAAATAAGAGTTACCCGCAGGCTATGTTTTTTTCTTCTTGCCATAATTTCAGACGCCTTCCAACATTTGTTTGAACTTTTTCGCCGTCAAATAGATGTCTCCGGCTCCCAAAAACAAGACCATATCTCCCGGCTGCGTGAGCTGTTTCAAAAATTCCGGCAGGGAACTCTTGTCGGCAAAATAATAGCTGTTCTCCGCCAATGCGTCGGCGACTAATTTTCCCGTGACGCCCGCAATCGGTTCTTCTCTTGCCGGATAAATTTCCGTGACCACGGTTAAATCTGCAATTTTCAAAGCCTCGGCAAATTCCCTGTAAAAATCTCTGGTTCGTGAAAAAAGATGCGGCTGAAACACTGCTACAACGCGTCTGTTCCAACCGTTTTTCGCAGCCTGCAGCGTGGCGGAAATTTCCGTGGGGTGATGCGCATAGTCATTCACAACCATGATATCATTAACAATCCCCAAAACATCAAAACGGCGCTCCACCCCTTTAAACGTTTGCAGCGCCCCGGCGATGATTTTAAACCCGATTTCCAGCTCCAGTCCCACGGTGATTGCGGCAAGGGCGTTTAAAACATTGTGCCGACCGGGAATCTGCAGCTCCGCGTCTCCCAATTTTCCGGCACGATTGTGAACCTCAAATTTAGTCGTTTTTTGATCATACTTAATGTTCGTTGCCCACAAATCCGCTTCCTGATTCAAACCATAAGTTAAACAAGCGTTCTTAAACGACGGTAAAATCTCTTTTAAATGCGTATCCTCGCGGCAGCAGATGATCAGTCCGTCAAAGGTCACCTGCGCAGTGAATCGCAAAAACGTCCGTTTAATATCATTCAGATCCCGATAAATATCGAGATGATCCGTTTCCAATGAGGTAAGCACGGCAATTCTGGGGAAAAGCGTTAAAAACGAGCGGTCGTATTCGTCGGCTTCGGCAATCAAATACTCGCTGTTTCCCAGCCGGGCATTTGTCATCAAATTGTGCAATCGTCCGCCCACAATAATGGTGGGGTCGAGAGCCGCTTCCAAAAGTATTTGCCCGATCATTGCCGTAGTTGTGGTTTTGCCGTGTGTGCCTGCTACCGCTATTCCAAAATGTCTGTTGAAAATTTGACCCAATAATTCCGCCCGGCGAATGCGTGGAATCCCCATCCGTTTTGCCTGCCGCATTTCCGGATTATCTGCCGGAATAGCCGAGCTGTAAATCAAAAAATCAACCGCCTTCACGTTTTCGGCGCGATGTCCTTCGTAGATGACGGCGCCGAGTCCGCGCAAATAATCAGTAATTTCGGTTAGCTGCCGATCCGAGCCGGAAACTTCGTGTCCCATGGACAACAGAATTTCCGCCAGACCGCTCATTCCTATTCCGCCGATTCCGATAAAGTGGAACCGTTTTTTACGTTTAAATATGCTCATTCTCAAATCCGAACTTCCATCCTCTTTGTTCTAAAATCCGTTCGATCACGGACAGTATCCGATCGACGCTGTCTTTTTGATGCAGAGTGCTCATTCTGCGCGCCATTTCTTCAATCTTTTGCGGCGAATCTATTAATTCTTTGAATGTTTTCTTCAAATTTTCAACTAATTTTTCATCGTCAACAATAACCCTTGCCGCTCCCCTGTTTGCCAAAGCCAAAGCATTTTTGTACTGATGATTGGCTGCGGCGTAAGGAAACGGAATCAATACCGCCGGACGTCCCATTGCCGTTAATTCCGAAAGCGTCATGGCTCCAGCGCGGCAAATCACAAGGTCCGACGCCCGATACGCCCCGACCATCTCTGAAATAAAGGGCACCAAGCGCGCGTTTTTTATTTTCATTCGTTTAACCTCTTGGTTCCACTTCTCAAAATGTTTTATTCCCGTCTGCCAAAGCCACTGAACCCGATCCGCGAACAGACCCTCGCCAATAATTTCCATCACAGCCCGGTTAATGCTCTCGGCGCCCTGACTTCCTCCCACCACAAGCAGCGTTAACCGCTCCGCCTCCAGACCAAACTTTTTCAGACATTCCTCTTTGTCCCCTTCGGTCATTTTCAACCGGATCGGGTTGCCCGTCACTATCGCCGGGATGTTGTCCGGTAGATACTGCCTGGCTTCTTCATAAGCTAAAAACAAATAATCGGCGTCCTTTGCCAGCAATCGCGTCGTTACTCCCGGATAGCTGTTTTGCTCCTGAATGACAACCGGGATATTCAACTTTTTGGCTGATTTTAAAACCGGACCCATCACATATCCGCCCGTACCGATAACCAGATGCGGCTTAAAGTGTCGCAGCGCCTTTTTGCTTAGGCTAAGACTTCTCAAAAGGTTTAGAGGAAACAACAAATTCTTCGCCGTCAACCGTCTTTGAAAACCCTGAACCGGCAAAAACACCAATTCGTACCCCTGCCGTGGGATGATATCTTTTTCGATTCCCCGGCGCGTGCCAAAGAACAACAATCTGGCGTTCCACTTTTCTTCCATGGCTTTGCCCAGATTCAAAGCCGGAAAAAGATGTCCTCCCGTACCGCCGCCAGCCAGCGCCACGCGTAATTGATCTTCCGCCATCATTCCGCCGTTAGAATTATTCGACTTAACTCCTGCTGCTTTTCCTTTCGATTCGCCCATTGCTCGGCAATATCGCCCGAGGCGTGCCGCGAAATATTCAGCAACAATCCCACAGCAATGGAAAGAAACAACAGATTCGATCCCCCGTAACTGAAAAACGGCATGGGAAGACCGGTAGTCGGGAACAATGCGCTGACAACCCCCGCATTGATGAATGCGTACAACGTAATATTGAGCGTTACTCCTATCGCCAAATATCTGCCGAACTTATCCTGCGTACGTTCGGCGATGCGCATTCCGCGATAAAAAATAATTAAGAACAAAATCAATATTACGGTAATTCCGATATAGCCGAACTCTTCGCCGAGGATGGAGAAAATAAAATCGGTGTGCGAATCGGGTAAAAACAAAAACTTTTGTTTGCTTTGACCCAATCCCTGTCCCCAAATTCCTCCGCGACCGATACCGATAAGCGATTGTTTTAGCTGATAAGCCGCCTGCCCCGGATCTTGCAGCGCCATCCACCAGCTTTTTACGCGTCCCCATTGATAGGGGCTTCTCGAAACAAAGAAGATGACCACTGGAATCATTCCGGCAACAATCGCCGTTAAATGTTTTAACGGAACCGGACTGACAAAAATCATCAGCCCGACGATCATTAAAATCATCATGGCTGAGCTCAAATCGGGCTGAGCGATGATCAGCACCAAACACAACCCGAGAATGATTCCGATGGGCAGCAATCCTTTTTTGAAATCATTCAATTTTCTTTCGCGCGTGGCAAGATAGTAACTGGAGTAAATGATCAGACTCAACTTGGCAAATTCCGAAGGCTGGAACCTCATAAAACCAAGATTGTACCAGCGAATCGCGCCGTTTACCTTTCTTCCCAGTACAAATAATCCCGCCAAAAGCAGAATACTCGCCAACACTAAAAAAAGCGTCCAATATCCTGATTTTAAAAACCGGTAATCAATTTTTGAAACAAGAACCATAAAGAACAGAGAGATCGCTCCCCAGATAATCTGTTTTTGAAAGAAATAGGTCAAAGAACCGAAGCGGAAGGTCGCTATCATGGAACTGGCGCTGAACACCATAACCATCCCGCCCATCAAAAGCAGCGTAACCGCAACCGCTAAAGGAATGTCCACACTTCTGCGCTTCATAATCGCCTCACAAACTCTTTACGATTTCTTTGAACTGCCGTCCGCGGTCTTCAAAATCGCGAAACATATCAAAACTGGCGCACGCCGGCGATAGGAGAACCACATCGCCCGATTCCGCTAATCGATAAGCCTTTTCCACCGCCTCTTTTAAAGAAGACTCGGGATAAACCGGTTTAACGTCCTGCCAAGCTTTTTGCATTTTTTCCGTTGCTTTACCGATTAAAACAACCGCCTTTACTTTTTCTTTAATCCATTGATTCAATCGTGTAAAATCGCTTCCTTTGTCTTTTCCCCCGGCAATCAGAATAATTGGCTGCTCAAAACTTTGCAGGGCGTAATAGAGCGATTCCACCGTGGTGGCTTTGGAATCGTTAACGAACCTGATTCCGTTGACTTCTCTGACAAACTCCAGACGATGTTCCACCCCTTTAAATGCTTTCAGAACTTCGCGGATCTGTTCGGGTTCAACCCCGGCGTAAACCGCGGCTAAAATAGCCGCCATGGCGTTCATGTAATTATGCAATCCGCGCAAGCCCGTTTCTTTTACCGCAATAAACGTCTCTCCCCGCAAATAGATGACATCGTTCTTAAAAAACGCCTCCGCGGAGCGATCGCCGCGAATATGAAATCCGCTTTTTTTGCAGACCAGATTAGGCAGCCGCTTTAGAATTTCATCGTCCGCCGCGTTGTAAATAAAATGATCGTTTTCGGAAAGATTTTTGGTAACGCGCCATTTGGCTTCGATGTAATCCTGATAACTGTCGTACCTGTCGAGATGATTGGGCGCGAAATTGAGCAAAACCACCTGATCAGGATGAAACGTTTTGACGGTCTCTAACTGGAAACTGGAAACCTCCACAACGCCCCACACGCCTTCTTTACTTTGCTCCACAAAATCGGAAAAGGGCTGCCCGATGTTTCCCGCGACAACCGCGTCGGGATATTTCATTTTAAGCATTTCGCCGATCAG
>JAJRSN010000431.1 GCA_024278715.1 Calditrichota bacterium | reverse complement strand
TCGCTTTTTATGATTTGCATCAGTCCCATGCGGTCGCTGCTGCACAGAGTTACCTTAAAGCCCATCTCTTCAGCCAGACGCGCCGCGCCGACGGGAACCGAACCGCGCGCCTTGATATCGGTTCCGTTTCCCATGGTAATTTCCGTACTGCCGCCGCCGCAATCCACAACAACAAATTCCCGATTTTTAAAATTATCAAAGGCTGAAATCGCTCCGAGATAGCTGTACGCCGCTTCTTGTTCGGGCGTTAAAATTTCAACTTCCCAGCCGAAATGTTCACTGATTTTGCCGATCATTTCATCGGAATTTTTTGCCGCTCGCATGGCTTCGGTGGCGGTCACATAAACCCGGCGGCACGAAAATTCATCGATCGCTTTTTTAAATTCTTCAATAACAGAGACAGCCCGATCCATATTTTCGCTTTTCATCAAGCCATCCCGTTTTACTCCTTTGCCCAGGCGCGTTATCCGGAAATCTTCGTGCAATAACTTTAAATCGCCCGAAGGTAAGGAAACGGCAATAAGAAGCAAGGCGGAATGAGAGCCAAGATCGATGACCGCCAAAGGATTTTCAGTCATGTTCCGCAGTCTCCTTTTTAAAGACCATTGCGATCCATTCGTTTTTGCTTTTCACCTCAACCGGAATCATAAGATTGGCGATGTAGCTCTTTTCCACCGTTTCGCGGTCGCTTTTTAAGACGCCCGAAACAATCAGAATTCCTCCGTCGGTAAGAGCATTTGTCAGTAAGGGTGCAATTTCAATCAATACGTTGCGGCTAATATTCGCACAAATCAAATCGAAATCCAAATCCGTTATCCGCGCCGCGTCGCACACCCTAAATTCGATTTTATCCGCCGCTCCGTTTAGCGCTGCATTCTCTTTGGCGTTTTCGACGGCAACGGGATCGTTATCAATTCCCACAATATTTGAACCGCCTCGTTTCGCGGCATAGATAGCTAAGATACCGCTGCCCGTCCCGACATCCAGCAAACGCATTCGCGGATTAAACCACCTGTTTAGCAGCATTAAACAGAGCTGGGTTGATTCATGATGCCCTGTGCCAAATGCCATTTTAGGCGCAATGGTCAACACAATCTCGCCTTTTTCGGGACGGTAAGACTCCCAATCGGGCTGAATCACGATTTTTTCGGTAAGATGGAAGGGCTTGAAATTTTCTTTCCATTTTTTCAGCCAGTCTTGTTCATCCTGAAAGATAATTTCCATTCTGGAATCGTCAAAATCGGGAATCACCCGGGTTAATTCTTTAAGCAACAATTTGCAGACTTCGGTGTTCCACTTGTTTTGCGGGTAATAAACGGAGAAGTTGTTTGCTTCTTCCCGGATTCCTTCGGCATGTGTGGCAAAAATAAGCGCCGAAAGAATTTCCAGATAATGCGGGGAAGCCTGAATTTTGACTTCTATCCATTTTTTTCCGCTGTCACTCGCCATAGACTATTTCCAGTAAAACCGTACCGACAATACTTAAACTTTGGGCGCTGCATTTATCCGGCGTGTCCTGGAGCGTATGCCAGTAACGATTGCTTTTATCCGGATATTCAAAATCGATGATATCAATACAGGGGATGCCTTTTTTGAGCAGCGGAACATGATCGTCGTCCACGTAGCCCAGAAATTCGTCGGAGAATTCATAAAAGCCGAGGTTTTGGGCGGTTTTCCATACTTTGTCCACCAGCCACGGAAGGTAGCGCATGGAATATCCTTCCCGTTTTAAATTGAGCCGCGCGTCGCCTACCATATCGATTAAAATGCCGAATTCATGTTTAAATTTGCCTTTGGCGTAGTTTTCGGCAAAATACCGGGAGCCGAGAAAATATTCGTCAAGATGCCCGGAGCGCCCGTAATCTTCACCGTCGAACAATATCAGGTCCACGCCGATATTCGGCTTTTGATTATGGAGCACGCGGGCGATTTCCAGCAATACCGCCACACCGCTTGCGCCGTCATTGGCTCCGGGGATGGGCTTGTTCCTATTTTCTTCTTTATCCTGATCCGCGGTGGGACGGGTATCCCAGTGGGCGGCTAAAAAAATTCTGCGCTTTTTTTCGGGATTAAAGCGGGCAATCACATTTGTTAATTTCAATGTTTTTTTGCGAAACTGATCGCGATAGGTGAAGCTTTGCAGTTCAACCTGATCCGCCCATTTGTTTAATTCTTTTTGCAAAAAACCAAGACAGGCTTTGTGACCTTCGCTGCCCGGATTTCTGGGTCCAAAGGCAACCTGTTTTTCCAGATAGGAGAAGGCTCTTTGTCCGTTGAATTGGGCGCTTACCAGAGAGAAGAATATCAAAACCGGGATAATACTTTTTACTGACATTTAATTTACTTCCTTTTAAAAAATTAAAAATCACATTGTTTTTGTTTTTAATCTCTGATCGCAATATTAACGGTAATACCGAATTCATTATAAGAATATTTTCCGGAAATTTTATTTTTGGAAACGCCCGTTTCAAAAAACAAGCTACCCTGCACGCGCGAACTAAAGCGATAGGTGGCGGCTGGTCTGAGTTTCCAGTTACTGTTATTTTGTTTTTCTTCAAAATTCTTTTGCTGGAACTGACGTTGGAAAGTCTGATTGTTTGAGGCGTCGAAGGTCAGATTAAAATTGACTTCGTTTTTGAATTTTTTATTATTAAAAGGCCAAATCGGAATGCGGAATCCGGAAGTTTTGGAAAAGCTGAAAGACATGTTAAACGAACTGGTTAAAGATTTGGTAGCGCCGCCGCTGGATGAATAGGAAAAATTAGTCGCGCTGGTGTAGCGAATTGTACCGGAAACGCCCCATTTGGTGGAAATATTCACACCGATTAGCGGCTGCCAGTTGCTGGTAAAGGTTTGACTGGAAGGCAAAAAGCTGCCGTCCAATTTTAGCTGAAGATTTTCGGTATATTTGCTGCTGTGTCCGTGGGTAATGCTGATCGACCGTGCAAATTTCGGGAAGAAAAGAAATTTTTCAATTCCGCTTATTTGCACATTCCAATCCGGTATAAATGACTGCAAACTGGCAAGTCCGCGAAATTTTGCCTGAGGGTCGTTTCCCATAAAAAAGTAAGAGCTGGATTTACTGCCCGATCCCGCCCGACCGTAATCGGACGAACTTATTTGCGATCGATAATCGTGCGAGAGTGAAGCCCGGATATTACTGGAAATGCTAAAACTTGTGGAAGTTCTTACCGAGATCGTTTTGCTGGAAATCGGACCGATTAAATTAACTCCCTGACCCAGCAGTGATGTATCCTGCGGTACTTTAGGATTTTTGGTAAACCCGAATTGATATTCCCATCCCGGCATGTCCGAGAGATACTTATGCTGAATCCGGTCATCACGCGAGATGCTGGTTCGAATATTACTCCAACTGCTGATGACGTTGTAAACCCACATCAAAGGATTAGGAAAACCGATTCCTTTTTTCTTTTCTTCGGTTTTTTGCTCCGTTTGTACTTTTTTCCCTGGCTTGCGAATTGATCGTCTTTTAGTTCGCGCAGAAGCGGGTCGCCTTGCTTTTGATCTTTTTGATTTTCTGGGATTATAAATAGCTTTCATTAATTCACCGGGATTGAAATTCAAATCGATCCGTTTTGTGGTGGAACTTGACGCATTTTTATACTTATTCGCGTTCGCCAACTGATAGGTAAAGTTACTGCTAAACGAAAAACTGGGTTTTAGCCAACGGAACAATTCCGGTTTGTAATCTCCTTTAAAGTTTTGTCTGATATTTGTATCCAGCCCGAAATCGCCTTTAGTGAAAATATTTTTCAACAGACGTTTATGGGTCAAGCCCACAAAATCGCCATCGGAAGTGTAGTTTCTCGAATAACTGAAGTTCAAACTGTTTATCATTTTATAGGTTAGCCGCACCGAACGTGTTGAGCTTAGATTTCTGGTAATATTGACCTTATTACTACTTCTCCTCAACAACTGCGATTTGCTGTCCGAAATACCCACATTAAAACTCGTTTGCGAAGGCGTGTAAAAAAGTTTTTGTTTGCTAATTTTTTTAAGAACCGGAACTTTTTTCAGAAATTTAAAAGGTTCGATATAATTATTTCGACCGAAGGGGATTTGATAGCTGAAGGTTTCTTTAAACAATTCCGAACGATTAAAAGTTGTTTCCCAGTTGCTGCTTTTCTTTTTTGAGTAATCGAAGTCAAAGGTCATTCCGTCCAGAGTATAGCGTAAAAGCCAGAATTTAGATTTTGACCGTTTTTTTATGGTTGTTCCGATACCGAATACTTCGCTTTTTGAAACGATTGGTTTCAATTCGTCTGGTAATTTTCGTAATCCCAAAAGCGATTTGAGTTTTCTGCCGAATGTATCGTTTTGATAGTGGGTCAATTGGTCGGTATTGGTAACATATTTTGGAATGCTGCGCGAAAAAGAGGCGCGGGCGTCAACCGGAATTGACAGATCGAGGACGCTCGGCAAAAATTTATCCAGATTAAGTTTACCCGAATAGTTTTGGCGTTCGGTTGTGTTTCCCGTTCCGAATTGTTTGCTCACATTGTGGAAATCGGCATCGGTGCTTTCCCATTGAATGTTAAAATTCATCACGTCTGCTAATTTCACATTTGCAGAAAGGCGCATGGCAGTGGCTTTAACTTTGCGCACTCCGGAGAGTCTTAACTCGTCAAGCCATATTTCACCGGTAAAATCACCGTAATTGCGACCGACCTCGTCTCCGCGGTTTTTTACACCGATAACAAAATAGC
>JAJRSN010000028.1 GCA_024278715.1 Calditrichota bacterium | reverse complement strand
TGACAAGAATGTGACTCGTAGTTTGGAGAGGCACGCTTAACTAAAAAAGTTTCGAGTAACCAGTGACAAGTTTCAAAGTAAAATTGGACACCAAGCGAAAATGAAGAAGAACGCTTAACCCTTATACCCTTAACGCTTAACGAATTAGCGAAAATTTCCGGGCGCGGCAGTCAGAACTTTGACGCTAACAAAATCGCTCTTTCTTGAGTTTGAAAAATTTGAATGTGGACTCATAAATAAAAATATCCCAATATCTATGGTTTCATTTTTTTACAAATTATCCGAAATAATAATACCGTAAAAAGGGAAACCGTATTTAAAGTTGGAAATTTAATTATCGAATGATTATTTTCTGAAGCGGGAATTAAAAAGCCTTTTTTTTAGTAAATATTATACAGAATGCAAACTTATTAAATTAAAAGGAGGCAACCATGCGTTTATCCGAAAAAATTCAATCCGCGGACTGGAAAAAAGAAAAGCACGCTCCGGTTATTGAAGCGCCCGTTGAAGTAAAAGCGGGACAAGCCTTTTCCGTCGCCGTCGGATTGGGAAAAGAGATTGCACATCCTAATACAACCGAACATCACATTAGCTGGATTTCTCTTTATTTCCAGCCGGAAGGCGGCAAGTTCACGCACCAGATAGCTCATGTCGAGTTCCGCGGTCACGGTGAAAGCACCAGCGGTCCGAACAAAGGTCCGGCGTACGCCCATCCGCAAGTTAACCTTTCCGTTACATTGAATGAGTCAGGCACGCTCTTTGCCCTGGCGTTTTGCAACATTCACGGACTCTGGGAAAGCAGCAAAGAGATTAAGGTCGGTTAAACGAATTTTCCCCCGATTTTTGTCGGGGGATTTTTTTCAATTTTATTTGATCGCGCTTGTTTTTTACCGGTTTTTTTCATCATCTCCGGAAACCGCCCGAAGATTCTTTCTTAATTGTGTAAAACAAGGCGGCTGTTCTTTATTTTGAAGATGCGCTTTGCCATGATAAACACTTGTTTAAACCTTTGGAGTTAAAATCATGCAAAATCGTAAAAAGTTGCTTCGTGTTTTCTTTTTGCTTCTTTTATCCCTTGTCATTATTTCTTCATCAATCGCCAAAAACAGCGAACTAAAGACAATACCGGTCAAAGACTGGTTGATATTGGGACCGATCGATTTGCATCTGCCGGCGTTTAATGACGTCAAAAATATGAACGGTCAGACTTTCGATTTAAAAAATCTATTGAAATTTCCCTTTGCCGATATCGAAAACTGGCTTCCGTCCGAGAACGATCGGGTTCAATGGGACGCGCAAACATCTCTGAAATGGGTGAAGTATCGGAACCAGGGCGATTCGCTAATTCTTGACTATCAAAAAAGCGCCCGCCATCCGCAGATGTATTATCTGGCTTCGTATATTCATGTAAACCGTTTTACTCCTCTGAAAATCGAAATAAAAAGCTCCCAATTGTTCCGCCTTTTTGTTGACGGTAAACCGATTTTAAGCAAGGAAACATCGGCTCCTCAGGATTCGAGCGGTCAACCGAAACCGATATTCAAAGCCTCCAAAAAAATTGATTTGTTAACAGGCAAGCATTTGCTGCTGATTCAAACGCTGAACGATCCGCTTAAATCTTTTCGCTGGTCGGTTTCGGCAAGACTTAAAGTTCCCGCCCGACTGAAAACGAATGATCCGAACATTTCACTTTCGCCCGAACAGTTCTTGAACGTTAACCTTATGCTGGACGCGCCTAAACCCACGAAGGTATCTATTTCTCCCGACGCTGAACTGGCAGCCATCGGATTAAGGCAGACTCTTCCCCCCGGCGACAAATCGGAAACGTGGATTGAAATTCGGAAGGTTAAAGACGGCTCTTTGGTTCAAACGTTTCGCGGAGGTACAAAGATAAGCCGGATTCAGTGGGCGCCGACAGGCAAACGCTTTTCGTACAAGGTTTCCGAAAAGAACAAAAGCACCCTCTGGATTGTCGATCTGAAAAAGGGCACTTCCGAATCTCTTTTGAAAAATATTGAAAATCTGGGCAGCCATACCTGGTCGCCCAACGGTGAATTTTTAATTTACAGCGTTACGGAAAAAGCAAAAGAAAATAAAACAGGGGTTAAGCGTTTGATAGGTATGACCGATCGCTGGAAGGGATGGCGAGACCGCAGTTTTCTTTACAAGGTGAATATCCCTTCCGGAACCCGGATCAGGCTGACCGCGGGACGGCTAAGCACCGATTTGAACGGCATCAGCCCGGACGGTAAAAAACTAATTTTCACACGCTGGATTCCCGATTACAGTGAAAGACCTTATTCCAAAACGCAATTCTTTATTCTGCATCTGGACGATCTTTCGGTTGATTCTTTATGGACGGTCAAATGGTCGGGATCCGCCGAATGGTCGCCCGACGGAGAATATCTTTTGCTTACAGGCGGTCCGTCCATGTTTGGAGACTTAGGAGTAAATGTACCGGATGGGATGATTCCCAACGAATACGATACTCAGGCTTATCTCTATCATCTGAAAACAGGAAAGATCGAAGCCGTAACGAAAAATTTTAATCCCTCCGTCAATCGGGCTTTCTGGGGGCGGACTTCCGATCGAATCTATTTTGTTACAACCGACCGATCGTACAAAACGCTTTACGAATATAATGTAAAAGCCAAAACGTTTCGTAAAATCCCGGTCGGCGGCGACGTTATCCGTTCTTTTTCCGTTGCCTTAAAAAAACCCGTCGCCGTAAGCGTTGTCTCGGGCGTTTCTCTGCCGCCAAGGATCGTGAGCATAGATTTAAAAAAGAGAACATATCGAGTTTTGACCGATCCCGGGAAAAGCGAATTTCGTTATGTGCAATTCGGCAAAACGGAACGCTGGACCTTTGTCAACAGCCGCGGGACTGAAATAGAAGGCAGAATATACTATCCTCCCGATTTCGACACGCAAAAGAAATATCCCTGTATTGTTTACTACTACGGCGGTACAAATCCGGTAAGCAGAGATTTTGGCGGACGTTATCCCAAAGAGCTATGGGCGGCAAACGGCTATGTGGTTTATGTTTTGCAACCGAGCGGCGCCACCGGTTTCGGGCAGGCGTTCTCCGCCATGCACGTGAACGACTGGGGGAAGATCGTAGCCGGCGAGATCATCGAAGGCACCAAAAAATTTCTCGCCGCCCATCCCTTTGTCGATCCCCAACGGGTGGGATGCATCGGCGCTTCGTACGGCGGATTTATGACCATGAATCTTTTGACAAAAACCGATCTGTTTGCGGCGGCTGTCTCTCACGCCGGGATCAGTTCCATTTCGAGCTATTGGGGAGAAGGCTATTGGGGGTATCTCTACAGCGCGGTCGCGACGGCTAACAGTTTTCCCTGGAACAGAAAAGACATTTATGTGGATCGAAGTCCGCTTTTTAACGCCGATAAAGTAAACACGCCGCTTTTGCTTTTGCACGGCACTGCGGACACAAACGTGCCGCCGGGTGAAAGTATTCAATTTTACACGGCTTTAAAGCTGCTTGGTAAAACGGTTGAATTAGTGGAAATAAAGGGCGAAAATCATCACATTCTCACCTACGGCAAACGGAAGCTCTGGACAAAAACCATTATTGCCTGGTTTGATCGCTGGTTAAAAGATCAACCGCAATGGTGGCAAAAACTCTATCCTCCCGATTGAAAAATGCCGAGTCCGGAAAAAGTCGGACCGCGATTAATTAAGCGTTGGATCAAAGCTCAGTTTCTTTTGGTTAAAAAAATGTCAATCGCGAAGTTCGCAAGAAAGGCACGAAGGACGCAAAGGAAAATTTAATTCTTGTTTTTTTGATTGTGTTTCAACCGGCTTGAGTTATTTAATTTCTACAAATCTGTCGCTTTTAAGAGCCGGAAATTTGCTAAAATTAAAAAAGGGACTCGATCTCGAGCCCCTTTTTTTAATATTTAATTTCGATCAGATATCGAATTTAATTCCCTGCGCCAGAGGTAACTTTTTGCCGTAGTTGATGGTATTTGTCTGTCTGCGCATGTAGGCTTTCCAGGCATCGGAACCGGATTCTCTTCCGCCGCCGGTTTCTTTTTCGCCGCCAAAGGCGCCGCCTATTTCCGCTCCGGAAGTTCCGATATTGACGTTGGCAATACCGCAATCCGAACCCCAGGCTGAAAGAAAGGTTTCGGCTTCCTGCAAATTGTCCGTAAAGATAGACGAAGACAATCCCTGAACCACATCGTTTTGAATATCGATAGCGTTTTGCACGTCTCCGCTGTATTTAATCAAATAAAGAATCGGAGCAAAGGTCTCTTCCTGAACAATGGAATAATGGTTTTCGGCTTCTACCAGTGTGGGTAATACGTAGGTTCCGGCTTCATATCCCGGACCGCTCAGCACTTCGCCGCCGAAAATCACTTTACCGCCTTCGGCTTTAATCTGTTCCAGGGCTTTTAAGTAAGTGTCAACCGCGCCTTTGTCAATCAACGGACCCACATGGTTTTTCTCGTCCAAAGGATTGCCGATACGAACGCTTTTATAGGCTTTAACCAGCGACTCCTTGACGCGATCAAAAATAGATTCATGGATGATTAAGCGGCGCGTTGTTGTGCATCGTTGCCCGGCAGTACCCACCGCGCCGAAAACTATTGCCGGAATCGCCAGCTCCAGATTGGTGTGCGGGGTGAGAATTATGGCGTTATTTCCGCCCAATTCCATGATGTATTTTCCCAGACGGCTGGCAACCTTGGAAGCCGCATGTTTTCCCACAGCGGTTGAACCGGTCAGCGAAACCAGAGGAATCCTTTTATCTTCCAGAATTTTTTCTCCGATTACGGAGCCCTTGCCGATGACCAGATTGAACAATCCCTCCGGCAAATTATTCTCTTTGATAATCTCGCCGACAATGTGCTGAACTGCAATTGCAGTCAAAGGAACTTTGGAAGCCGGCTTCCAGACATTCACGTCTCCGGCGACAGTGGCGATCATCGCATTCCACGCCCAAACGGCAACCGGAAAATTAAACGCCGTAATAATAGCCACGGGACCCAGAGGATGGTACTGTTCGTACATTCTGTGTTCTTCTCTTTCGGAGTGCATGGTAAATCCGTACAACATTCGTGATTGTCCGACAGCGAAATCACAAATGTCGATCATTTCCTGAACTTCGCCCCAGCCTTCCTGAATGGATTTACCCATTTCATAGGTGACCAGCTCACCCAAAAGCTCTTTGTACTCGCGCAACCGTAGTCCGATCTGCCTTACGATTTCGCCGCGTTTGGGAGCGGGAACGGTTCTCCAATATTTAAAAGCCTCCTGCGCTTTTTTGACTATCCATTCGTAGTCTTCCGACGATGCCTGATAAACGGTAGCGATCAATTTTCCGTCCACCGGAGAATAAACTTCCAATTCCCCCGCATCCGTGGTTTTACTCCACTCAAGACCGGTCGAAGCTCCGAAGTTCTTTTCTTTAATACCCAATTTCTCTAAAATATTGCGGTCAAACATAGACGCTCTCCTTTTGTTTTGTTCATTCGTTGCCACCTTTCAACGGCATTTGTTAATATATTAACACTAAGCGGTTTCCGGTAATGCGTAATGCGTAATGCGTAATGCGTAATGAGTAATGAGTAATGAGTAATGAGTAATGAGTAATGAGTAATGAGTAATGAGTAATGAGTAATGAGTAATAAGTAATGAGTAATGAGTTATCGACATTTAATCCATTTTCGTTAAATTGGTTATTCGTTAAGTGTTAAGGGTATAATCGTTAAGCGTGCCTCTACGAATCACCTACTTGTCACTCTTCACGG
>JAJRSN010000430.1 GCA_024278715.1 Calditrichota bacterium | reverse complement strand
TCTTTCCAGATGTTCACAAGTATTTCTTCGGTGGGATTGCGCGGCGCGATGCGCGTAACGGTAAAACGATCATCTTCGCGGGGAGCCGGCAGGGAACGCCAGTTTACCTTGCCGCTCGGCGTTAACGGAAGCGCTTCCAATTCCATAAAAGCCGAAGGAATCATGTAATCCGGCAGACGGTCTTTCATAAATGCGCGCAAGTCCTCCAGCCCTGATTCGCGGTTATCGTTCCACACGATATAGGCTGCCAGGTACTTTTCGTTTTCGTCTTCGCCGCGCATCATAACAAAAGCGTCGCGAATTCCCGGAAAATCGATGATCACATTTTCAATTTCATCCAGTTCAATCCGGAAGCCGCGCAGTTTGACCTGATGATCGATTCTTCCCAAAAATTCCAAATTACCGTCCGGACGCCAGCGCACAAGGTCTCCGCTCTTGTACATCCGCTCGCCCACCTGACGGCTGAAGGGATCGGGAATAAATTTTTCGGCTGATAATTCGGGGCGATTTAAATAGCCTCTTGCAAGTCCGGTTCCCGCGATGTGCAATTCGCCGGGAAAGCCGATAGGCTGCGGATTTAAAGCAGAATCCAGCACATAAACGCGTGTATTTGCCATGGGAGAACCGATGGGCACGTTGATTCCGATCTTGTCCGGGTCTTCGATTTCGTAAATGGATGTGGAAACAGTGGATTCCGTCGGTCCGTAACCGTTGATGAATCGGCGTCCTTTCCGGCTCCATTTGCGGACAATATCACGATTGCAGGCTTCGCCAGCGGAGCCGATCACTTTTAAATCGGGAAGATCGTCGGAGCTCACAATCGCCAGAACCGAAGGCGGAAGGATAGCGGTGTTTATCTTTTGATTACGTAACCATTCAGCAAGCTTTTCGGGCGACATTATGACCTCGCGGCTTACCAACTGAACTGTGGCGCCGTTCGTCAGAGAACCAAGAATTTCCGGCACAGAGGCGTCAAAACCGATGGTAGCAAACTGCAGAATGTTTCGTCCGGGTTTAAGCTCAAAAATTTCTCCCAGCGCCAGAGTTGTGTTAACCGCGCCCAGGTGTTGTAAAAGCGTTCCTTTGGGTTTGCCCGTGGAACCCGAGGTGTAAATGATGTAAGCTAAGTTTTTGGGAAAGCAAACCGCATTGGGGTTGCCGGTCGGTTGATCGTTTAAGGCGTCGCGAATTGAATTCAGCGAAAGATAATTGTTTTGATCTTCCGGCAGAGAAGCCATCGAAGCGTTGTCGGTTAAAACCCATTTGCATCGGGAATCTTCCAAAATAAACCGAACCCGTTCCTGCGGATAGGTTGTGTCAACGGGCACGTAGGCTGCGCCGGTTTTCAGAACAGCCATAATGGCGATAATCATGTTAAAAGAGCGGTCGATGTAAATGGCGATGCGGTCTTCCGCCTTTACGCCTTTTTGAATGAGAAAATGCGCTAACCGATTGGCTTTTTCGTTGAGAGCGGCATAGCTCATTGTTTTTTCGCCGAACTGCACGGCAATGGCGTCGGGTCGTTTTTTTACCTGATCCTCAAACAGATGATGCACGCACCGATCCGAAGGAATATCGCGTTCGGTTTGGTTCCAGCCTTTGGTTAACAATTCCGTATCTGCGGGAGTGACTAAAGTCAACCTGCGTAGGGGAACAAAAGGATCGGCGACGAATTGCCGTAAAATCAGTTGCATTTGATCCAACAACCGTCTGATGAATTGCCGTTGAAACATACTCTTTTCGTAGGCAATCTCAAGAACCAGATTATTATGAGAACCGGCGACCAGGGTAATGGGATAGTTGGTGCGCTCGTGCGATTTGAAATCAAAAAACTTTAAATCGGATACTTTTTGCCGTTCTTCCATCGTTTGATCGATGGGGTAGTTTTCGAAAACAACGATGCTGCGGAATAATTCCGCGTGTCCCGGAACGTCGCTCCAGACATGGATTTCAGCCAGCGGCGTGTATTCGAACTCCCTTGACGCCACGGCTTGTTTCTGAAGATTCTGAAACAGCGACAGGAGAGATTGTTCGGGATCTATTTGCGCGCGAACCGGTAAGGTGTTAATGAACAAACCGATCATCTGCTCCACGCCTTCCAGTTCCGGAGGACGTCCCGAAACCGTTGTGCCGAACAACACGTCGTTTTCATTATTGAAGCGGTGTAATAAAATTGCCCATGCTCCCTGAACAAGCGTGTTTAAGGTAAGCTGATGTTTACGCGCCGTTTGTTCCAGTTGTTGTGAAAGTATTTCGCCTATTTCAAGAGTTTCCATGAGATAGCTTGTTTCATCGGCTTCTTCTTCGGTAAGCCAATTATAATAGGGCAGAGAGGTGGGAGCGTAAAAGCCCTGTAAAGTCTCTTTCCAGAAAGATTCCGCTTTTTTTAAATCTTGCTTTTGCAGCCACTGAATGTAATCGCGGTAAGGACGACGCGGAGGCAGGTTTAGCTCGATCCCCTTGGCGTATCCTTCGTAAAAAGCAAAAATTTCCTGAAATAATTGCGGCATTGACCAGCCGTCCAGTAAAATATGATGGTTGCTCCAAACCACCTGCCAAAGATCGTCTTCCAATTGTAGCAGCGCTAAGCGGAAGAGAGGTGCTTTTGAAAATTTAAAACCCTTTTTACGCTCGGCGCTCACGAATTGATTCAGCCGTGTCTGCTGTTCTTCTTTGCTGAAAGACCGCCAGTCCTCTATGGTAAGCGGTAAATCCACAACTTTATGTACAACCTGCAAGCTCTGTTCCAATTTTTTGTAAACAAATGCGGTGCGAAGAATAGGATTTCGATCGACAACTGTTTGCAAGGCTTTTTTGAATGCCTCGGGATTCATTTTTCCGCGAACCTTGAACAGGGTCTGTTCAAAATAGATATCGCTTTCCGAATCCAGAATCGAATGGAACAGCATTCCTTGCTGCATCGGCGAGAGGGGATAGATAGCCTCAATATTTTTCTTCTTGGAAGCGTTCATTGGCAATACTCTTTTTTGATTATTATTCTTTCCAAACTTTTAAATTACACTCTGTTATTTTAACCGGTCGTTTAAGATTATTAATATATTTAACCGGAGTGATCACAGCCGTGCGCTTTGGCAAATCTGCGGCTTTTTTTCCGGCTTTCCGTTCAATTTCTGTGAACGGCGGTGCATTAAATAATTCGGCAACAAATTGTTATTCTGAAGCGCGCAAATGCGGCTCCCATGCCTGGTTATCAGTCCCGAAAACAGACGCAAGACACGCGTAAGACAATTTTGTGATTGTATGATGGCTACAAATCCAATTCATCCAATAGATCCTCCAGATCTTCCTGATCTAAGTCAACGTCCCGGAAATCGGACGGAGTGTACCCCCCGGCTTCAGTTGACAGGCAATGGTCGATGACGGCTTTCAGCTCTTCCAGATAGATCCGCGCAAAATTCCGAACGGTTTCTTCTTTAAACAGATTTTCACTGTACCAAAAAGTCATGGTTAAGCGGTTGTCGCGCACATTACCGCCGATTTCCAAAAGATGAACCCGCCGTCCTTCGGGATCACGTTCTCTGCCCAAAGGCGGACGGGGCTTACCAAAAATCTGTCCGTCAGAGCTAATATGATCGAATTGTCCCAGATAGTTAAAGCCGATGGCTGGCTCGGGAATTTGAGCCAGCTTCGCGGCGATTTCGTCCGGGCTAAGGTAACGCAACACTCCGAAACCAATCCCGTGATTGGGAATGTTGCGATAGGTCTCTTTGACCTGTCTAATAACGTCGCCTTTTGACCAGGCGCCGTTGTAATTCAGCGCCAAAGGATAGCTGACGGTGAACCAGCCGACGGTGCGGGAAGTATCCACATCTTCGAATAAATCTTCCCGACCGTGTCCTTCCAGATCGATGATCAGTTGCGAAAATCCGCTCCAGCGGTTGTAAGCGGTTAACAAGGCGCTGAGCAGCAATTCGTTGACCTGAGTTTGATAAGCCGACGGTGCTTCTTTAATTAGGGCGCGGGTTTCTTCTTCCGTCAAAAAAACTGAGACGGCTTTTGACGATTGTTCCGTGTTTTCTCCGTCCGGAAAGTCCACAGGCAGATCCGGCGCCCGCAGAGCGTTTAACGATTCCCAATAATCGATTTCTTCGGCGAGACGCTCGGAGCGCGCGTATTCCCGCAACCTTTCCGCCCAGTATTTAAACGGAGTTGTTTTAGGAGGAAGTTTAACGGCTTTTCCTTCCTGCGCCTGCCGATATGTTAGTAAAATATCTTCCAGCAAAATGCGCCAGGAGACGCCGTCCACTACCAAATGGTGCAGAACGATTTTCAGAATATCTGCGTTGCCTTCCGGCGTTAAAATGTAGGCGGCGCGCATTAACGGCGGAGCAGCCAAATCAAAGCCGCCCTGCAGTTCCTGCCCGATCCGCTCCAAAGCCTGCGGCAACTCTTCGGAGTTTAATTTTCGCAGGTCGTGGACCGAAAAGGGAATATTTTCTATTTCTTCCGCAATTTCAGCCGCTCCGGTTGTTGCCGCACAGTCAAACCGCGCCCGCAGCATATCGTGGTGACGGATGACTTCCGCCAATGCCCGGCGAAATGCCCCTTCGTCCAGGTTGCCGTTTAATTCAATGGCAAGCGATTGATTCCAGTGAGCCGGGTTTTTCAGGTTAAGATCAAAGAATCGGCGCTTGATGGGAGTAAGCGGAACCTCGCCCGTAACCAGTCCCTGCTCGGCGCGAATGGCGACGCCCTCTTTAGCCACACCTGCCAGCCCTTCTATTGTCGGATATTCGAAAAGCTGTTTGGGGGTGATCTTTAATCCGGCTTGATT
>JAJRSN010000429.1 GCA_024278715.1 Calditrichota bacterium | reverse complement strand
TCCGATGCAGGGACCGCAGCCCGGCGGCAGAGGAACGGCTCCGGCGTTTAGCAGAGTTTTCCAGTAACCGTGTTTTTCCGCCTCTTTTTGAACATCGGCGGAGGCTGCCGCAATATAGAATTTTACGTGCGCGGCTACCTTTTTACCCTTAATCACTTCCGCAGCCTGAGCAATATCTTCCGGACGACTATTCACGCAGGAAACAAGATAGGCTTTGTTGATTTTAATATTCTTTTTGGCTAACTCTGATACCGGATTGATTACTTTAACCGTGTCCGGTCCTGCTGCATACGGAACAACGCTCTCCAGATCAAGAACGATCTCTTTGGCGTAATAAGCGTCGGCGTCTGCGGTTAATTTTTTATTCTTTAATTCCTGAATTCTTTTTTCGTTGAGTCTGGGATGCTCGCCTTTTCCGTCCGCGTCCGAAGGCACTCCGGCTAAACCTCTTTCTTTGACATATCGCGCCCGGGATTCCAGCCACTCGATGGTTTTTTCATCAACCGGAAACACCCCGGCTAAAGCACCCCATTCGGTAGTCATGTTGGCAATGGTCAATCGCTGGTCGATGGAAAGATGCCGAATACCTTCTCCCGTGAATTCAATGGCATGATTCAAAACTTCATCGTTGCTAAAGAAACCCGCGAGCGCAATGATCACGTCTTTACCGGTAACTCCCGGACGAAGTTCTCCCCGCAATTCCAATTTTACCGCCGGGGGAACCTGCCACCATGTTTTGCCCGAAGCCCAAACGGCAGCCGCATCGGTGCGGACGATAGGCGTTCCCAAACAGCCCAGTCCCCCGTACATGTTAGAATGACTGTCCGATGCCACAACCATGGTTCCTGGCCAGGCGTAACCCTCTTCGCACATAATCTGATGCCCTATACCGCGACCGGCAGGATAAAAGTCGGCGCCAGTTTCGCGCGAAAAGGCTTCTATTTTGCGGTATTTCTGCAGGTTCTTTTCCGATTTGTCCTGGATATTATGATCGAGCGTGTGAACAACCTGACGCGGATTAAATAATTTTTTTGCTCCGATTTTTAGGAATTTGGGAATGACCGCGCCGGTATTGTCGTGAGTCATTACGTAAGCGGGTTGAATCATAATATAATCGCCGGAATGCACTTGGTGCCCGGTTTCCAAACCGACGGCAAAACGTTGAGCAATTTTTTCGATCAGATTTTGAGCCATAATTTTTCCTCTTTGTTTTGTTGTTTAGAGGTAAATTACTAAAGGTAAAAATGTTAATCAAAATCGAATTTTTGCTCACTCGTTAATTGTAATTCATCTGCCGGACGCGGGAAAAAGAACCAAAGAGATCTCAAAGAATCACAAAGCACACAAAGGAAAATAAATCATTACAGGTTTCCGGTCTCTGCTTTCTGATAATCTTTTTCTTTTGTCATTTTTCTTACCTGTTGCTCATAACGCATTACGTCTTTTCCACCCTTGCCCTGAAGGGCAGAGAAGGAGGGAGGGGTCACTTATTCCCAGCAATAAATTACTGGGCTACTATCATTTAATTCCTACGGAATTTATTCTAAACAACTAAACAATTAAACCTTTTCCTTCCATCTTCCGATAATCCCAACTTTGTGACTTGTTGCTCGTTACTCGTCACGCATAACGACCTTGTTAAATATCGATTTATTCTGCATTAAAGACCCCCTTTTTAATTTCCCCCCTTCGAACGCCGAAGGCAAGGGGGGTCTTTACTCAAACCGCACAATATCTGAATTTCAGAATATTCTTCCTTAACAAAGTTTTGTTTTGAATTTCTGTCATTCAGTCATTCGAATTTGTTTCGGATTTCGATATTCGGATTTTGGATTTAATATCGAGATTTAGCAGTTTAGTGTTTAGATTTTTAAGAAGCAAAGATTGCCGTTTACTGTCAATGCTTTAATCTTGTAAGAACTTTAATCTTTAATTCTACTCGTTACTCTGTCACTTTGTAACTAATTACGAATCACACCCTTGTTACTCTTCCTTTAATCTTTAATCTTGTAAGGACTTTAATCTTACTCGTCACGGCTGTCCGTCAAAAATAGTCCGGAGATTTGTATTTCTAAAGCTGAAAATTTTAGTAAGGGAAGATTCTTAAAAACTCATTCTGGAAACAATTATTTTTTTCAAAGATAAAGCCGGAGTGTAATCGGGTTTCAGGTTTAAGGCTTTGTTACAATCCGCCAGTGCCTTGGGATAGTCCTGCAAATCAAAATAGGTCAGCGCGCGCATGTGGTAGCTTTCGTGTTGATAGCTGTCGATTTCCAGTGAGTGCTGAAAATCCAAAAGCGCCAAATCGTATTTTCTAAGCATTCGGTGAGCAAGTCCGCGATTATTAAGGGCTCTTAAATTTTGCGAATCAAATTTTAACGCTCTCGTGAAATCGGTAAGGGATTTTTCGTATTCTCCCTGAACAAAATATGCCATTCCCCGGTGATTGTAAACAATGGATCGGATGGCGGGCTTTATTTTCTGCCGCAGAACGTAGGTGTAAATTTGTATGGCTTTGCCAAATTCCTGCCTGCTATGCGCTTCGAGCGCATCGAAAAGTTGCTTTTCAATATTGGATTTGGAAATGATCGCGGTGGGAATATCGAAGGCTTCGATTTTGTTCTTTCCGTCGCCATTGCCGTTACCGTTAGCGGAAATAACCGAACCGTTCGGTAAAAGAATCTTTTCGGTCATAGTGTGGTCGCATTTTTCCCGCAGAGTTTTTATTTCTTTCTGGTAATCCCTGATTTCCTGAAAAATGATGTCCGAAAGCGTTAATGTGGCGTTAAGTGACGCCAATTTGCGTTTGATTGGCTCGTTAAGCAGCGAAAAATTTGCCTTGTAAATAAGCTCATGTTCCACTTCCGCCCAGGCGTCCTGCAGAATGGTACGTAATTGAAATTCACAGGTTCTGCCGCTGTAAGGAATGAATCCCGTGTAGTATTTTTCGGGTAATTCCACAGTCAGATGAATGGAATCGTAACTAAATTCGTTAACCGCTTTTCTTGCCCTTTTGTGCTCTATTTCTATGACACGAAAATTATCGCGGATAATGGATTCGACTCGTTCAATGTCTTCCAAAAAAGGACAGATAATACGCAATCCGATCAAATCGTTAATGATAATAGGGTTGATGTTTCGCTGACGGTAACGAATTAATTTTTGAAAATAGCTGTCAAAGGATTTTAAACGATATTTGATATTAAAATTGATATCGGCTTTCAAAAGAAGTTTTCTTACTTGTTTGTAAAGGCGGTTAAGATTGGTTTCGTATTCATGGCGGTATCGCTCATAAAGAATCAGCAGACGTTCGCGTTCGGAGATGCCGGGTTTGGTTTGGATGATCGTGTTCATTTACGAACTCCTTTTGAGATTATTGCAAGGAGCAAATTTACGCGGTCGGAACCTTAATCTGATGTCTCCAACAACGTAATTTAAAAATAATTCATTAGCATAACAATGCCTTGATCCGGATTACAATTTCGTTTGACAATTCATTGGCATTCATAACCAGAACATTTTAACGCAGATGATCAAAGAAAGATTCAAGTAAATATCGCTCCTTTAAAATCAACCGGATAAAACTTGGGAATAATATTTTTTATCTCAATAAAATCAATTTCTTTGTTAAGCTCACTTGCTCCGTTTTAAGACGGTAAAAGTAAACGCCGCTGCTTAAAGTTCGGGCGTTGAGCGTAAAAGAGTGTTTTCCGGCTTTCAGTACACCGTTTAACAATTCCGTGACTTTTTTCCCGCGAATATCGAACAAAGCTAAGCGCGCATGGGAGGTTTTGGGCAGAAAGAATTGAATGCGCGTGGCGGAATTGAAAGGATTCGGGAAGTTACGGAATAATTTCGGCGCTGTGGGTAATGATTTTGAATAATCTTCCGCCAGCGAAGGTTCGGTGTTGTAAGCTAAAATTTGAATATCATCCAAATACCAGCCGTCCTTGCGCGTGCCTCCGTCGCTTTGCAGGCGGAAACGAAGGTATATTTCTCCGGCGGACTGATAAGAAGTAATATCGATCCATTCAGTCAGCCAGTTTTGTCGAAATCCGTCGTAACCGGGCACATTTTTGCTTTGTTTTCCGCTGCCGGAGCCGCTTAACATTGCCGAAGCTTTTAACACATCCCAGCTAACGAGATCGGTGGAAATTTCGACAGTGGCAAAATCGAACGGGCGCTCGATATCCCAGTGAGTGCGATAGGTCAGAAAGATCGCGTCGCTTTGCGGCAAAAGCACCGGATTTTTAAGGGTTAACGCATTATCGGCATTGTTGGAATATTTTCCCGAGGGGCTGTCGGTAAATAAGTGATTTTCGGAATTTTGCTCCGAAGCCACAGCCCAGCCTTCTCCGGTGTCCCAGTTCCCGATGCCGTCTTCCGCGTTGTCCTGAAAAGCAACCACGGGCGTTCCGATCACAAAACCGTTTAGCGTATCATGGCGCGTAAAACCGTCTTGTTCGATATTTAAAATGATAACGGATTCATGTCCGTCGGGAGCGTCGGAGCTAACAGAGACGGAAAAGGTATCGGTGACTGCAATCTGGGAGGCGATTTGCGGATAAGAGTAGCTGTTGCCGGAACTTTGAATTTGAAGATAAGGATCGTTTGACTGCAAAGACAGTGTAACGTTTTGCGCCGCACCCTGCCCGATATTTTGCACATTGCAAATCAGACTGAGAGTCTCGCCCGGATCCGGATATCCGTTATGATCGTCATCGTTGGAAATAAAATAGTTTTGGGTCTCCAGCCGACCGCCTGCAAACCAGGCAAAATTCAGGTTGGCTTTAAGATTTTCTTTGCACAAAGGAACGATTCGGTCCTGATTTGGCCAAAAGCCGTCGCTGTCGTCTCCGACTTCGGGGGTAAAAGCGAGAATTTTAGGTTTCTCGCTTTGTTCTCCGTACATCCAGTCGTCCGAATCGCCGTTGGTGGCATAATTGACCGTTTCTTCTCCATTGCCGAAGGTGTAGCGATTTTCGAGAGTTAAACCGTTGGCGTAATGCATGTAAATCAAAGAGTCCGGCGTAAGCGCGTTGACGTAACCCCATGGATAAATTAACAGGTTTGAATAGGTGTGATAGTTAAGAGTAAGAATAAAATGTCTGCCGTTCACAAAATCTCTGACAGCCTGAGTTTCAGGCTCCGAAAAGGGAGCGTCTCCGCGGTAGGTGTCGCTAAAGGGATAGGGACTGGAGCCGACGTCGTCATATCCCCACTTATAGCCGTAATTTCGGTTTAAATCCACTCCGTACCAGGAGCCGTTAACCGGTCTTCGGTTTTTTCTCCATTGTCCGCCGCCGTCGGGATTGGTTTGTTCGTTGTAAACGTATCCGTCGGGATTGACAACGGGCAGAAAATAGAGCTCGCGATGATCCAAGAGGAAAGTGACTTCGGGATCAGTTCCGTAATTCGCCAGCAGATAATCCATGAAATAGAGCAAATTCATCATGCCCGCCGGTTCCCGCGCATGATGCAGCGCCGTGTAAAAAACCTCGGGTTCGTTCTCATCGCTTTGGGGATTGGCGGAAATCTTTACCGTCCACAGGTCTCTTCCTTCGACGGATTTGCCGACGGATTGTTTTTGAGTAATTAAATTCGGATAATTCAGGTACATGGAATCCAGTTCGTTTACCACTTCGTCAAAAGTGTAAAAACCGCCCATGCTGCCCAACTCGAATCCGGGCGGAGTGTCTTCGCTTAAAACGGACGAAATCGCCGGCTGGGCGGCGGTTCTCAATTTGTAAGCCTCAACCACATCGGGAATCGTTACCTCAAAAGTAACGCCGCTTTCCCTAAGAATTTGCAATTCCAAATTGTTTACGACGGTTTTGAACGTGAGCCGCGGTTCGTCTTTTTCAAGAATTTTAATATGATCGAATATCAAACCCTGTTTTGCCAGTTGTGAGAATTGAGCCGGATTATCAAGATAAATCTTAACCTCACTGTATCGAAAACTCGAAGACGCCGACAGCCAGGAAATCAAAAAAGAATAAATAAATACGATTAGCAACAAGCGTTGATTTTTTAAAAACATGATTTAACCCTTTAAAAGAAAAGTTGTGACGGATGAATTCGTAAAAAGTGTGTCGTAATTGATGTTCGCGTTAGTAAGCGCGCTTCCCGCCTTCCTTCTGTTTTCAAACAGTATTGCCGGAGAGGGAATGCGATAATTTGCGAACCATTACAAATGTACATTTTTTTACGAGTTCATCTTTATTGAGAAACCTGTTTTTTGAGCGTCGGTATTTCCCATGGCTTAATAATTCTGCCGGGTGTGTTCAGTTCATCCCGAACGCGCATAACCGAAAGCCCGATGTAGCGTTTTTTGTACTTGGTATTAATAAGCTCCACCCATTGATCGTAAGGCGTGTCGAAAGTGGACATGCCGCGCGAGGTGGATTCGCGAATCACCTTTTCGCCGTTACTTTCCATGATCATGATCATGTGGGCGGAAAAGATATCGGTTTTGTCAGCATAAATGACGGCGCAAATATCGCCGGTTCTGGTTTTGTCTTTAACTTCCGTCAATTTATCCGACGGGATGTAATCGAGGGTAATTGTGCGATCGGGAAGAACATCCGTGGTGTCGGTTATCCCTTTTCCGGCAAAGAATTTGCGATGCGAAATGGTACGGGTGACCTGTTTGGTGAATTCGCCTCCCACTTTACGCGTAACATCCTGTAAAATCCAGTTGTTTTGCGGAAGCCAGTCCGCCATTGTGTAGTGATTACGCGTTTTCATTCCGATCAGCCCGTCGCGGTAACGAATCTGTTGCAGGTTGTCAAAGAAATTGTCCCAATAATCCGAGATGGAAAGCGCCAGAACGTGTTCGCAAAATGACATGCAATTAAGCTCTTTGAAATTAACCAGGGGCCAGTTCTCCAAAAGGGCGTAAGGTCCGTCGCCCACACAGGTTAAATTGTAAGGAGTTCCTAAAAAACGGGCTGAGAACAGATTCATCTTTTCGGTGATGGTGAGCGGCATTTTGCTAACTGCCCGTAAAACTGAATCTATTTGCTGATTGGTCATTTCATAAAAAGGACGATCTTTATGCTCGCCGGCGGTAAGCGGCAGCAACCAGGCAAAGATCAATATAAAAATAATAACGCGAAATTTCATTACAAAGCCTCCTCGTTAATTTAACGGTAAGTATTCGACAATTTTGTGATTAAAAATACGTCCCACGGGATAAACATCTTTAAATCGATCCCAATACGGCGATTTCCGGTAAAACCATTGAAGAACGGCTCGCGGATTTTTGGCAAAAGCGGAATCGGTTTGTAATTTCCGCCGAAATTCATTTTTTAATCGCGGGTTTTCTTTTAACATTTTGCGCGCCAGGGCTTCCAAAATATATGATTCGGCGTATTCTTTTTGTTCGAAAAGCGTGTTAAAAAATCCCCAGCGTACGTAGGAATCGGGGGCGTCCGGTTCCAAAATATGAGCGATGACTTTTGCCGTCGGCTGATT
>JAJRSN010000428.1 GCA_024278715.1 Calditrichota bacterium | reverse complement strand
GCAAAAAATTCAATAAAACCGGCTGCCGGAAAACCGGAAGAAGAAACTGTTTTTCCGTTTATTTGTTTTATCAAAAAAATTGTGGCTGCCCCCGGCGTGGAGACAGCCACAATTTTATTTCTAAGTATCCCGCGTAGCGTGCTCTAATCTGCGCAAGAATATACGAACCATCAAAGCTGAAATTAAGAGTAAAATAGTCAAAATGCCGAAAAATTGAGTATGGGTCAGGGTATTGTAAAACCCGCCGATAAAACCTGATAAATAATTTCCGATCGCCGTTGCGCCAAACCAGCCGCCCATCATCAAACCGCGCATTCTTTGCGGCGCGACTTTGGAGACAAAAGAAAGCCCCATGGGACTCAAACAAAGCTCGCCGATAGTGATTACAAAATACGTCGAAATCAGCCACCAGGGAGACATATTATTGGCATCCGCGTCCCCGCCCATTTTCGACGCCACAATCATAATAACCATAGCAGCGGCGGAAATAAACATTCCCCAACCTATTTTAGCCGGGGTAGAAGGCTCTATGCCTTTTTTATTAAGCCAATTCCAGAATACCACGATTACCGGAGTAAGAATTAAAATGAACAACGGGTTAAAGGTGGCAAAAGTTTCGGGTCTTAACCACTCCGAATGTACAACGGAACGTTTGGCGAAAAGCGTTAATGCAAAACCGTTTTGATGAAATGCCATCCAGAAAAAGATCACAATGGCAAAAATGGTCAGTAAAGCGAAAATACGTTCTTTTTCAATGGAAGGATCCACTCGTTCTTCGCGAACGCTTTCATCGGCTTTTCCGGCTGCCGAGGCGTGATCGGCGTGAATGTATTTTTTCTTCCATACTTCAAATACGATTAACGAAAGAAGCATGCCGATAGCCGAAGCCGTAAAAGCGCTTTGATAGTTTCCGAAAACTTTATGAAGAACAGTGGCTGCAAGAGGAGCGATAAAAGCGCCGAGATTTATACCCATGTAAAAAATATTATAACCCGCATCTTTGTGCGGACTGCCGGGCTCGTACAGATTGCCTACCAATACCGAAATATTTGCTTTAAACAATCCGTTTCCGGCTACGATAACGGCAAGGGCGACAAAAAACAACCAAACCCGGCTCACGTTTGAAAGCGCTAATAACGCGTAACCCAAACTTAAAACAATCGCGCCGATTTTAATCGTATTTCGATAACCCAAAAATCGGTCCGCAATCCACCCGCCGGCAATGGGAGTAAAATAAACGAAAGCTAAGTAAATTCCGTAAACCTGACCTTTGTAAGCATCGCTCCAACCGAACACCTCATCCATATAAAGTGTGAAAACTGCAAGCATGGTATAAAAACCAAAACGCTCCCACATTTCGGTAAAGAAGAGGGTCATCAATCCCTTGGGATGATTTTTAAACATAGACGCTCCTTTAGTTTAATGAATTTTAACTATAAAGTAGGAATATAGGCAAAAAGAAGTTTGGGTTCAAAAGAAAGGAAGGGTTTAAAATAAATTTTAATGATCCAAGCTACAGCCTTTCAGAAAAATTCGACCATCAATCGTTAAAATGAAGTTTAACCATCCTAATAAAAAAGCGGGAAGATGTCCCCGAAAAACCAAAAATTCACAATTATCGCCACTTTTAATTCCGATTTGTTTGTTTTGTTATTAATAAAACTTGACCGCCATCATTTGAGTTATTAAATGTTTGTTTGTGTCTGTTTGCCGGAAGAAAATTGTCATGTATTTCGATCGGATAGAACAGAGCATTTGGTTTATCGGATTGATTATCATCATCACATATATTTACGCGCCTTTCGCCTTATTGCAAAATTAGTGGAATTCGGCGAACCGGACGGAATGATGGATTATTATGCTTCGGCTATGGTATGAGCGCTTTTACAAGATTTTTATAAAACAATTACTCCGAAACCTCTCAAGCTTAATTTGGGAAGCTTTGTTCTGGGCGACTCTCAGCGCCCAAAAAACACAAAGGAAATTCTTTCGCGGCTAAAAGCGAAGTCGGCTGGCTCTTTAATCACGTTGCTTGACATTTTCAAAATTTTTTGTATATTTTTTTGTACAATTGTACATATTAGGATTTAATCTTTGAAAATTGTAGTTGATACATCGGTTATAGTTTCGTTTATTACAAACGAAAAGCACAAACAACGATTGATTGAACTGACTAAAAGTTCAGAATTAATTGCGCCTTCGTCCTTAAATTGGGAAATAGGAAATGCCTTTTCTGCAATGTTCAAACGGGATAGAATCGATTTGGACAAATCCAAAATAGCTATTCGGCAGTATAAAAAGATACCAATACAGCTTTACAATGTTAGTTTGGAAACAGCGCTTGAGTAATCGTATAAATACGGTTTATATGCTTATGACGCTTACTTTTTAGTCTGTGCTAAAAATTTAAAAATTCCTTTGCTTTCTTTGGATCAAACGTTAATTGATAAAGCAAAGAAAATAGGTATAAAAATAATAGAGGTGAATAAATGACAACCTATACATACAGCGAAGCCCAACAAAATTTAGCCACATTGTTGGATAAAGCCAAACAGGAAGGCGAAATAATAATAAAACGTAAAGACGGTACTTATTTTGTTGTTCGTCCGCTTAAAACGGATAAATCGCCATTAGATGTCGATGGAGTCGATATTAATATTACAAAAGAAGAAATTATTGACATTATTCGGGAAGTTCGTGAACGCAAATAAAAGGTCGGCATGACTTTTGTTTTAAGCTGACTTTTTACGTATTTAAATCCCCCCTGCTCTATTTTGAAAGCAAACATACATATTTTGAGTATGCGCCCTGGACGGATCGATACCGCGGTAATGTCGATTTCCCTGAAAGTAAAGACGTTTTTTGTCCTCTTACGATTAAATGAGTATCTTGTTTGAACACACGCTGAAAGTTTAAAAAAAACAGCGCATTAACCCGACCGGAATATCTTTAACATGAATCCGAAGTCCTTTTTTTATGTCAAAACACAGTAAAAAGGGATAAAGACAATGAAAGAGCTCTTTAAAAAAACGCAGCAACTGTTAAACAAATATTCCGCAGGCAGAACGGTGCTTGTATTCTTCATAATAACCCAAATAATTTATTTTATCATGTTGTTTTACACAATCCCGTCTCGGTAATGAAATATATTGACGGGATGCAACTATTAGACATGCAGCCCGCCGGTTATGTAAAAATTTTATTTGAAACTTTGGGAAATGAAGGACGGAAAGCATACCTATTCAAACAAAGTCCCATGGATATGATATATCCCTTATTATTTGCAGTGACATATTCGTTGTTATTGACCTATCTGTTCAAAAGAATTTTTGATCCTGAAAGTAAGCTGCATTATTTAAATTTAATTCCGCTTTTCGGAGGTTTATTCGATTACTTGGAAAACACGGGAATAATTATCATGCTTTCCGTTTATCCGGGATTTTCTGTTTCTCTGGCTAAATTGACCGCCTTTTTTTCCGTAACAAAAAGTATTTACAAGCCTGTTTTTTTAATCTTGATAGCAAGTATTGTTAAACTCTTTTTCAGAATAATTGCAAAAAAGTGAAAAGCAAAGTATCTTTAAAGCGCAGCCGGCAGGTGAATAATCGTTAGTTCCAAATAATAAAGGAGCCGCTAATGATTAGTTCACGCACTTTGGGAATATTTTCGATTTTAAGTGCGATTGCTTACATCATTGTCGGAGCAACACACTTTCTCATGCCGCCCGAGCAGATTCATTTTGCTCAGGGAATAACCGCCGATTTCTTTTTGTCTTTATCTAAAAACGCAACCGCCTTTCACTTTCATTACTGGGCTTTCGTAATTGCCTCTCTATTGGCAATGGCAGTCTTTCATGGCGCCCTTATCGACGAATCTCCTTCCTATTTATTTAAAATCACTCGTATGTGGGCTCTGCTTGGTTTTGCCATAACCGTGTTAGACTTTTCAAGAATGCATTCCAATGCCATACGCCTTGCCTCGGAGTTTCTCGCTTATTCGGACGCGGTAAAAGCCTCCGTTTTGGCGCACGGACTCGATCGCCTCGATCCCTACGGAATCGGATTCAGCCTGATCGGCATTCATATATTTTATCTGAATTATTCGGGTGTTCGTTCACGGATT
>JAJRSN010000427.1 GCA_024278715.1 Calditrichota bacterium | reverse complement strand
TTTCTCTAAAATATTGCGGTCAAACATAGACGCTCTCCTTTTGTTTTGTTCATTCGTTGCCACCTTTCAACGGCATTTGTTAATATATTAACACTAAGCGGTTTCCGGTAATGCGTAATGCGTAATGAGTAATGAGTAATGAGTAATGAGTAATGAGTAATGAGTAATGAGTTATCGACATTTAATCCATTTTCGTTAAATTGGTTATTCGTTAAGTGTTAAGGGTATAATCGTTAAGCGTGCCTCTACGAATCACCTACTTGTCACTCTTCACGGCTCTCCGCCCTATGCTCTATGCTTTCTTACACCCATTTTTTACTCTAAATTAAACAACTAAACACTTAAACTCGTCACTTTGTAACTTTAATCTTGATAGAACTTTAATCTTCCTCATCACGCATCACGACCTTGTCACTTTGTAACTTTGTCACTTTTCATTAATCGACAACTATTAACAACTTTTCTCCTGTATTGTACTGACTTGTCCGGTTTATGTTCTTTAACTATCCTCTGAAATTTGAAGATAGCAATACGATCAGAGAAATTAATAAACAAAATAATAAATGTAAATCTTTTTATCGGGTTTCTCGGGAAAATTTTTTCAACGGTTTTCGTTGTTGCAAAACGGCGCTGATGCTGAAGCCGGAAAGCGGGAAAAAGTTTATTGTCGATTCGCGGAAAAATTTCTTTGCGGGATATTTTAACGGCATTGTCTGACAAAGAAAAAGGCGCAAATCACGAATATTCTTACAGAGAACGACGGTTATTACAACGGTAGAGACAGGGAATCAAAAAAAAGGGACAGCCCGAAACGGACTATCCCTTATTATTTACCTTACGGATGCAAGTGTTATTTCACGAGAATCATCTTTTTAACTTTAACGCCGAAGTCGCCTTCCAAACGATAGAAGTAAATTCCGGAAGAGACTTTTGCGCCGGCTTCATTAGTAGCGTTCCATACAACCTGATGACTACCTTTTTCCATCACGCCGTTAAGCAGAGTTTTCACTTTCTGACCGAGCATGTTGTAAATAGTCAGAGTGACATGACTGGTTTTTGGCAGACTGTATTCGATAGTCGTTGTCGGATTGAACGGGTTCGGATAATTCTGCGCCAGATCGAATTTGGTCACAACCGGATTATTGTCGTTATCGATAGCGGTTGAGAAGTCAAAGACGCTGGTGGGCATTTCATATACATAAACGCCAGCTTTTTCACCGGGCCAGTACCAAACGTTAATACCGGGTTTGGAATCGCCTGTGTAGAACATATAAATTTTGCCGTCAACAACCTGTTTATTAAACACCAGATTGCGTTCGTCAAAAGTAGCCGTTTTGGTAAAATCGATCGGATTGCTGAATTTGTTATTGGTGATATCGTAAGCCACAGCCATCAGATCGGTATAGCCCAAAAAGAGACCGTCTTCATTGGTTTCGCCCCACATTTCCGTACCCTGCGTCCAACCGATGTACAACATGTTGTTTTCGGCGTCGTAAGCCAAGGTCGGAGCATGGATATTGGTACCGCGGCTGCGGCAGGTCAGGTTACGATATTCCCAACCCAGAGGACCGGCTTTAGCAGCCAGGGAATAAGCGGCGACCTGCAGACCTGTGCTCGCACTCCAGTGCACCAAACGCTCAGCCATTTTACCGCCAAAATACAGGAGGTCATTGGCGCCTTCGCCCGGATACGGGTTACGTGAATGATAAACCTCGGCGGTATCCAGCCAGAAAGTGGCTTCGAATACCACGTGCAGGTTTCCGTCCTTGTCGTAAATGGCGTCATTGAACTGATTGGGACGGGCGTTCACCGAATCGGGAGCCAACAGTTCGCCGAAACCGGTAATATCATAAGTTAAAGTGCTGTCTCCGACGCCGGGGGTGTTGTCGGGCCAGGTTTGACCATAGTCAAACGACTCGGCGACAAAAACGTCGCGTCCCTGATCCTGAGCAACCAAAGCGACCAAACCGCCGGGTCCTGCCGCCACGCGACCGCCAAAAGGATCAAAGTAAACGGAGAATCTCATCGACTGGTAACCAGCCGGATTCTGACGACCGAAGAAGACGGGTTCGTTGAAACTGATTCCGCCGTCGTCGGAATTCAAATAAGTCCATCCCGAACCCCAGCCGCCGTAAGCGATCCAGTGAATAACGCCGGCTTCGTCAACGACAAAACGGGAGCTCAAAAGTTCGGCGGGATTTCCGTGACCCAAATCCGAACTGAAGAAATTCAGAGAATCGAAATTAGCCGAACCGGGGGCGGTTTCTTTGTACAAGAAACATCCTTTCCCCCACCAGCCGTAGTAACCCCAGGCAATTATGGGATCGGTTACCGAAACCAGCAGCGCGCCGTCCGCGCCCATGGCGATATTACCGTTGCCGGCGCGAGCCCGGATATCCGTTTTAATTCCGTCGGTTACGTTCTGATAACGAGCAAAGATAGCCTCTGCGGAATCGGGATCTTCCTGGCTCCAGTTGTAAGTAATGTGAACCTTTTTGTTGGAAGGATCGACATAGATGAATTGGTTAAGATTGTCATAATAGTGCATCCAGTCTGCGGTGGTTTCATCGACCAACTGCCCCGGAGTTTCGCCTGTGGAAAGCTTTGAAACCGGAAATTCATAAACATAAACTCCGGCTTTTTCGCCGGGCCAATACCAAACGTTAATACCCGGTTTTTCGTCGCCGGTATAGAACATGTAAATTTTACCGTCGATAACCTGTTTATTGAACACCAAATTACGTTCGTCAAAAGTCGGGGTGCTTGTCATGTTCACCGGAGGCGTCCATACGCCGGTATTGATATTATAACCGGCAACATAAAGATCGGTATAACCGAGATAGCGATCATCCACCCAATCCGCCCAGGCGTCGGAACCCTGAGTCCAACCCACATAAAGCATATCGTTATCAGCGTCATAAGCCAATGTAGGAGCGTGGATGTTTGTACCGCGGCTGCGGCAGGTCAGATTACGATATTCCCAGCCAAGAGTGGGCTGAGTTGTCGGAGCGATTGAATAAGCCGCCACTTCAAGACCGCTGTTCGGGCTCCAGTGCATCAGACGTTCGCGATAAACACCGCCGTAATAAAGAACGGTATCGCCGTTAACGCCGTCGCCGTTCAGATAACCCGGATAAGGATTACGGGAATGATAGACCTGAGAGGTGTCAAACCAGAAAGTGGCTTCGAAAACCACGTGCAGGTTTCCGTCCTTGTCGTAAATGGCGTCATTGAACTGATTGGGACGGGCGTTCACCGAATCGGGAGCCAGCAAGGGACCGAAACCTGTTACGTCATAAGTTAATGTGGAATCGCCGACATCGGGAGTGTTGTCGGGCCAGGTTTGACCATAGTCAAACGACTCGGCGACAAAAACGTCGCGTCCCTGATCCTGAGCGACCAGAGCAACCAGACCGCCGGGTCCTGCAGCCACGCGACCGCCAAAAGGATCAAAATAAACGGCGAATTTCATCGACTGGTAGCCAGCCGGATTCTGACGACCGAAGAAAACGGGTTCGTTGAAACTGATTCCGCCGTCGTCGGAATTAAGATAGGTCCATCCCGAACCCCAACCGCCGTAGGCGATCCAGTGAATAACGCCGGCTTCGTCAACGACAAAACGGGAGCTCAAAAGTTCGGCGGGATTTCCGTGACCCAGGTCTGTGCTGAAGAAGTTCAGAGAATCGAACTTAGCCGAACCGGGGGCGGTTTCTTTGTACAGGAAACATCCTTTTCCCCACCAGCCGTAGTAGCCCCAGGCAATTACGGGATCGGTTACCGAAACCAGCAATGCGCCGTCCGCGCCCATGCCAATATTACCGTTACCTGCGCGGGCGCGGATATCGGTTTTAATTCCGTCGGTTACGTTCTGATAACGAGCAAAGATAGCCTCTGCGGAATCGGGATTTTCCTGGCTCCAGTTGTAAGTAATATGAACTTTTTTGTCCGCAGGGTTAACAAAGATAAATTGGTTAAGGTTGTCATAATAGTGCATCCAGTCAGCAGTCGTTTCATCAACCTTGGTACCTGGTGTTTGCGCTATACCATAGGTTACGAGAAGGGCAAAAATCAAAAGGATTGAAGCAAGTTTGCTCATACCATCCTCCCATGATTAGTGGATTTGAAAACAATTAATTAAAAATAAGAGACTACCCTTTTCTTGCGACTCACCTCCTTTCTTAATTTCTTTTCGATTAAAACATTTATGATTAACTAAAACCCATTCAGCGCTTTTATCGTGCGAAAAAGAGCTGTTATTATCACCAAACACATTAAGTTTATTTTGAATAAAAACTTTCCATAAGATATAAATAAACCATTAATTTGTCAAGCGTTTTTATTCGCCCATCAATACTTCAACATTAATTTCTTCGCTTTTGAGAAGCGGTAAGATATTGCCCGAAACCGGCTTTCCGTTTATTTTGATGTTTTTTACTCCCCTTTGTAAACCATCGGGATTTTTTATGTGTATTTTATAAGTGCTCCCGCGAAAAACTCTGTCGATTGAAAATTCCTTCCAAAATGACGGAACAACCGGATCGATCAGCAATCCCTTTAATGTAGCCCGCACCCCGACAAGATAATCCAAAGTCACGCGAAACATCCAGGCTGCCGTGCCGGTTTGCCATGAATGGCTCGCCTGCCCCGCCGTGGAATGCTCGTCGCTCGTAATATATTGAGCGTAAACATAGGGTTCGGTTTTAAACTGGCTGGAATTAAGATTTGACGGCAGAAGTTTTTTGTAATACTCATAAGCGTGATTTCCGCGACCCAGTAAGCATTCAGCCTGAATTAACCACGTAGTGGGGTGACAAAAAACGGCTGCGTTTTCCTTTTTGCCCGGCACGCATCGGGTAACAAGACCGATGTCGGGATCAATTTTTCTGTAGGCGGGCGCACAAATTTTGGGTCCGTACGGCGTATCCAGTTTTATTTTCACGCTGTCCATGGCTTTGACAAGCCGATCCCTATCAGGCAACCCCGCCAGAACCGCCCAGCTTTGAGTATTGAGGAAAATTTGTCCCGCCTCCGATTCACCCGATCCGATTTTGCGTTCGTCCTGCCCGAAAGCCCTGATATACCATTCGCCGTCCCAGCAATGACGTTCGATATTTTCTATCAAACTTTTTCGTACCGCTTTTACCCGTTTTAATTCGTTGCTTTTGCCGATAAATTCAAGTAACTCAATTAAATCCTTTAACAGGGTTGCGTAAAACATGGCGCCCCAAACACTTTCTCCTCCCTCGTCGCCGCCGATATAGTCAAGCGTGTCGTTCCAATCGCCGCGCCCGAAGATAGGCAAGCCGTGTTTGCCGAGATTATTTTCCACAAAATTGACGACCGCTAAAAGATGTTGCAGAATCGGATATTCTTCCTTCGTGTCAAGAAATCTCTCTTTGTGTTTCAGAATTTCCAAATCTCCGGTTTCTTTAATGTAATCGGAAACCGCAAGAATAAACCACAAAGGATCGTCGCAATGTCCGGTGCTTTCGCCCTGTCCGTCGCCGTAAAAATGATGATAGACGCTCCCGTCTTTGAACATCTGCCGTGCCAAAAGCTTAATGCGTTCGCGTGCTTTTTCCGGATGTGCAATAGTAACGGCGATTGTATCCTGAGCCGTATCCCTGAAGCCGTAACCGCGGGCGATTCCCCAATAATAAAAACTGGCTACCCGTCCCACATCAAACGCCATCTTTGCCTGATAAGGCGTCCAGTAATTCAGAAAGATATTTAGCTCTTTATCCGGGGTCTTAACCCTTACAGAGCTAAAAAATCGTTCCCAATAGTTCTTAACTTCCCGCAGCGCCTGATCAACCGCCCGATCGGAGTTGTACTTTTGAATAACAACTTTCTTTTTCTGCTCAAAGCTGTCTTTTGGTATTACTCCCAATTTGAAGTGAAAGCGCTTTTCCTGACCCGGCTCCAACTCTATTTCGCTCCAGATTGCGCCGACCACATTGCCGAAATCTCTGTCGCGGCAGGAAAAAGAATCGCGTTCGATGGCAAGGGGATTATTCTCGTTGCGGTAAAAACCGAGAAATTGCTCGCGCACAGTTTCGTATTTTTTAATCGGCTGGTTTAGCGTAAAAAAAGCCCATTGATCCCATTCGTTATTTTCCTGATGCTGGGTGGAAGTGTTTTTAGTGACCCAGTAAGTTTTTGTCGCGAACAAAGAATTTAACTGTCTGTCGAAATATATGCGGTTAAAATGCTGATCGTCGCATTGATTGATGATATCGATCAGGGCATGACCGAGCGCAAATTCCACATAACCGATAACGGCTAATCTTCTGCGCCGATTTGAGGTATTTTTCAGCTTAACATCCCATATTTCAAGCGTATCGTTCAAAGGGACAAAATAATTCACCGAACCGTCGATACCCGACACATGACTTTCAGCCCGCGTGTAGCCGAATCCGTGAACCACCCTGTACGCTTTCCTGAATTTACCGACCGGCTGCCAGGTGAGGCTCCATACTTCCCCGCTATCTAAATCTTTAATGTAGATATATTTACCGGGTCGATCGGGCGGCACGTCGTTTAAACGGTATCTTGTAATACGTCCATGGAGAGGACTTTTAATGTAAGAATAACCGCCGCCGTTGTTTGAGATGAGCGCAAAATATTGACCGTTTTGTAAATAGTTGATCCACGGAGTGGGGGTTTCCACATTATCGATTATGAATTCTTTCCCGTCGTCGCTGAAATGACCGTACTGCATCTGACTAACTCTCCCAAAAGCGTAAATCCCATAAGTCGGAAATCAATATATTCATTTATTTGTTTGTTTTCAAGAAAAATATTCCAAAAGACAGCAAATATTTTATTACGACATTAATTCCCTTGCTCTTTAAAAAATAATAAATTGCGTCAGATCGCCGTTCCGAGCCACATTCCTTCAATATCACCCCGAGACTGAATTTAAGTTTCTTCAGCGTGAAAACTAATAATCCGACTCCAAAATCGCCGCGGCGACTACCCTATCTGAATTGTAAAGCACGGAAAGCGGCTGCTCACCGCGTTTCCGCTTCACGCGCAGAAAAGTTGTCGTTACTGTTTTGCCGGTTTTTCTGCCCTTCGGGACGGATTGACGGATCGGAAGACGGTCCGCGGAAGTCATTCAATGAGTTATGCGCGATAAGCGGAAAAACATTATTGACAAATTTCGGG
>JAJRSN010000426.1 GCA_024278715.1 Calditrichota bacterium | reverse complement strand
CAGCGTTCATCATTTGATGGCAATGCACGAGTTGCTTAAACGAAACGGGTATGTTCGCGGAGTCGATATTTCCAAACACTTGAAAATCAGCCGAAGCAGCGTTTCCATCACCATACATAAATTAATTAAAAAGGGTTACATTCAGGAGGATGAAAACAAGTTTTATCATTTCACTCCCAAAGGAGAGGAATTAATCAATAACGTTCTTAGCAAACGTCGGATAATTCGTTTGTTTTTTGAAAAAGTTCTGGATATACCCGAGGATATGGCTGAATATGAAGCCTGTAAGGTGGAGCATCTTTTGGAAGAGGAGACCGGTCAGAGGATAATGAATTTTATCGGTTTTTTCCTCTCCGAGCGGAAAGAAGCCAGCGAGTTTCGCTACGCTTTGAAACGTTTTATTTACGAATGCGGATCCGTGGATGCTTGTGAGATTTGCGAGATAGAGTGCTATTTTGCCGGTAAAGAGCAATAAAAAAGGCTGTTCCGGTTTAAAGAACAGCCCTTAAAAATATTTCATTCCGATTAGAACTTAACGAATTTTTCCGGCGCCAGATTACAAATCGGGCATTTTTCGGTAGGCTTACCTATATGTGTGTAACCGCAAATAGGGCAGATGTAAACTTCGTCCGCGTCAATATCTTCGCCGCCGGAAACTTTTGCCAATGCTTCTCTGTAAAGAGTTTCGTGAATTTTTTCGGCTTCTATTGCGTAATAGATGGAGCGTTGGGCGCCTTTTTCGTCCTGAAGTTTGGCGATGGCGTCGTAAGCCGGGTACATTTCGGTAATTTCAAAATTTTCGCCGTCAATTCCCGTCTGCAGATTGTCGGCGGTTTTTTTGAGCAGTCCCAGTTGTCTGGCGTGGTTGATGGCATGGACTCGCTCGGCGTAGGCAATTGCCTTGAATAATTTCGCTATTTTAGGAAAGCCCTCTTTTTCGGCAATTTCGCTGAAAGCAAGATACTTCATGTGCGCCATGGATTCCCCGGCAAAGGCTTCGTTCAGAGATTTTTCGGTCATCTTCTTCATGGTTCGTCCCTTCCTTTTTATTTAGATACATTGTAAGTTCGTTTCAGATTAATTTCCTGCGCGATTTTTTACAAGAATCGTCTTTTAAAATAAGTAAGCGTTTTTTTAATTTCCACTATTTTTAACGATCGACGCTCAACGAGTTGATGGACAAAACTCTTTTATCTCCCGGGCTTTAACGGTTTTCTTTCCCCTGATTCTGTCTGTAAATAACGACATTTAATTTAAAATATTCCCGATCAGCCTTAAAGCGCGCTTTCTATTTATTTTAGAATGATCAATTTGCGCCATTGCATCAAGGCGCCGCTTTTTAAGCGCAGCAAGTAAACGCCCGCGGGCACTTTTAAACCCAACGTGTTCTTCCCGTCCCAACGCAAAAAGTGTTCTCCCCTGCTCATATTTCCGGCGTAGATTGTTCGAATCTTTTGCCCCAAAAGGTTAAACACATCCAATCGGATTTGCATGGACTTAAAAAGTTTAAATTTAATATGCGTATTGCCGCTAAAGGGATTGGGGAAATTTTGCCCGAGCATAAAATAAAAGACCCCCGAAGAGTCGGACGGTTCGGATTTGCGGGAACGGGGACCTACCGGCGGGCTAAAGTTGACCATTTCCTGATAAGTTTTATGAACGGTAGGGACGATTCTTTGCAGATTGCGCACCGTCGAAATATTATCGCCTTCTGTTCCCTCAAGAACAGCCACATAAGCGACAATAATCTCCTGCATGTCGCCGGGCGCCATATTAAAAGGACCGGAATTAATGAAAAAGTAACGTACTCCCGGCGGCAAACTGTTGTTTTTGCCGTCCACGTCTCCGGTTCCGGTAACCGGATCGCCGTTAGCCGGAAATTTTGTCGGCTGCCTGGAATAGAAAGAAACCTTTAACTGAGGAAAAGGAACGCCATCGGGAAAAATTCCCGCATAGCCGTTTAAAATGGCGTAAACCAGCATGGTTCCCTCATAAACGCCTAGCTCGGGGCTCGGAATCGCTCCTCCCGTTTGATGCAGCCAAAACGAGGTCATAGGCAAATTTTTAAAATCGGGTACTTTTTGGAAATCCACAATTGCCGTATCGCCGGGCGAAGGAACGGCGGGTCCCTGTAACAGGACTCCGGCAACCGCGGGCGGAACCATAAAAAACCGGGAATATTCCTCGTCATACGAGCGGCTGTTGTAGGCAAAACCATACATTAACACGCTGTCGCACCCGGCTAAATTATCGTGAAAATCCCCCACATCGGCGTCCAGATATTGACTGACAAACATGGAATCGATGGAATATCCCGATTTATTAAAAATGCGATAACGTTTAAATACCGCTTCCGACAAACCGATTTTATAAGCCCACACGGTTACCTGAATTTCCAGACCGATGGGCGGGCAACCGAATAGGGTCATGGTTTTGTATTCTTTAAGATCATTGAATGCGTACCAGATTACCTGATCCGCCCCGACAATACCCGGTTCGTCATAATCCGGATCGTAAACGCCGTTTTGATTTCGATCGTAATAAGGAGCGCCCAGGTCCGCGGGCCATTCCCGCCAGTCTTTCAAATAAAGTTGACGCAAAGAGTCGATTTGCTGTGAAGTAACCGAATCCGCAGAAATATTAAAAAAGATAGCCGCATCCTGGCGCAATTCTTCGTCGTCGATATCAAAAATGTCTTTGCGGATGCGGTAAATGCGCACGCGCGGATCGTCCGGGGATACCGCCTGAGGCGGATTCACGCCGTCGCCGGGTTTAACTATCCATCCGGGGACTACACCGTTTCGGTAGTAACTCCCGCCGGCTCTCAATGCGGGGGAGCGTCCGTCACGTACAAAACCACCCCAAACAAAGCCGTCAGTGTAAAGCAGATGCCCTGTTCCGATCGGGTATTGATTGCTCATCGCCGCTTTATAGGGAGATACAATATTAATGACCTCCGATGATTCCCACAAAAGCCATTGATTTATGTCCATCGGAGCGTATTTGCCGGCAATGGATTTAAAGCCGGCGGATCGGGCTTCGGTATTATAAAATAAAAAAATCAATAAAATTAACAGAAAATTTTTAAAGCGCATTGCAAGCCTCCGGATTTTGTATGATATAAGGAGGGAGTCTTTTAAATAATACAAAATTAGGCGGCGGAAAACAAAAATTTTAGGCTTATTGTTGTGACTTTTTGAAACTTGAGATATATTTGGTAGTATCTACTAAAACATAATGATGTTGAAGATTGAATTAAACAGGTTTGCTATTAAATTTTAAATTTATTACTGTGAATTAAAAGAGAGGGTATTCATGGGATTCTGGGGAAAAGCGCTGGGTGTGGGATTCGGATTTATGTTTGGCGGACCTCTGGGCGCGGTGCTCGGCGGGGTGCTCGGTCACATGTACGATGTGGAATCGGATCAGCATAAAGCGGGTTTGGGAATTCGCTGCCCCTATTGCGGCAAAAATGTGAGACCCACGGCAGACGGACATTGTCCTGTTTGCGGGGGCGATTTAAAACCGGCTGGGGCGCGGCAGCCAAAAAGTGTTTTTGATCGGCAATTTTTATTTTACGTGAGCTTAACCTCTTTGGCTGCAAAAATGGCAAAAGCCGACGGCGTTGTTACTGCAGACGAAATTAGGGCGTTTGACAATTTTTTGCGTGACGAATTAAAACTTTCCGCCGCGGAAAGGAAAATTGTGGCGCAAATTTTTAATCAGGCAAAAAATTCTCCCGAAGACCCAATGGCTTTTGCTCGTCAATTTCGCGATTTAATCGGACGTCAGCCGGAAGTTCTGCAAATGATGGTGCATTTGCTGTTCCGGATCGCCTTAGCGGACGGGAAATTTCATCCCGCCGAAGAAGAATTCATCAGACAGGTTTCAAATATTTTTGGTCTTACTCCCAACGAGTACGAACAAATCAGGGCGCTTTTTATCAAAATTGATAATCGCGCTTATCAGGTTTTAGGACTTTCGCCGGAAGCTTCGGTGGAAGAAATCAGAATCACGTACAAAAAACTGGTCAATCAATACCATCCCGACCGCCTGATCGCCAAGGGCGTGCCGGAAGATTTTATCAAAATCGCCAACGAAAAAATGGCGGAAATTAACAACGCTTACGAGCAAATAAGAAAAGAACGCGGGTTCTAAACGGTGAAGAACATAAAAAAGCGGAGGCGGCTTTTTACTTTTGACCTTTTTTAATCCGCAGACTATGGGACTAAAAGATGGAAAATAAATCAACAAAACAGGATAAAACAATGGAAAAGCAGTACGAGGATTTTTACCAAAAACTGCGTAAGCAAATCGCCGAATATTTGGAAAAGAAAAATTTTGAGCATAGCGATTTATTGCTGTTAGTTCCGGATTTTTTTCATCTGTTGGTTAAATTAATGGTCGATCCGCGGGTGCCGGCTGACAAGAAATTGAAATTCGCAGCCGTTGTCGCTTACTTTATCACGCCGTTCGATCTCTTGCCCGAAGCCGTGCTGGGTCCCATCGGCTATATGGACGATCTGGCTCTTGCCGCGTATGTCCTCAACGATTTCATAAATCAGGGAGATATTGACATTATTTACGAACACTGGGCGGGCAGCAGCGACGTTTTAGCCAGTATCCAAAATATTTTGACCGTAGCCGATCACTATCTGGGTAAGGGATTGTGGAATCGGATTAAACGAAGTTTTCAATAATTCTCTCTTCGGATAAAAATAAGGGCGTGATGAGTGAAGAGTAAAATTAAAGATTAAAGTTCTTACAAGATTAAAGTCCTTACAAGATTAAAGTTCTTACAAGATTAAAGCATTGACAGTAAACGGGAATCTTTGCTTCTTAAAAATCTAAACGCTAAACTGCTAAATCTCGATATTAAATCCAAAATTCGAATATCGAAATCCGAAACAAATTCGAATTACCGAATGACAAAAACGTGACGCGTGATGAGTTGCAAGGTTTAGAGGTTTAGAAAAATTCCGGAGGAATTGAATGATAGTAGCCCAGTAATTTATTGCTGGGAATAAGTGACCTCCACCCCCTTTCTCTGCCCTTCAGGGCAAGGGTGGAAAATACGTAATGCGTGATGAGCAACAGGTAAGAAAAATGAAAAATGACAAAAAAAAAAGATTATCAGAAAGCAGGGGGCAGAAAGCCGTGACGCGTGATGAGTAACCGGTAACTGTTTCGCTTATACTTTTACACGCTTAACCAAAACTGACTAAAGTCAATCCGCGCTCTCCGCGGTAAAAAACAACTGCAAAGTCAATGGAATAGTTTCGGGAATTTAAATTATGATCAACCTGTTTGATAAAGATAAATTGCAGTCTTTGCACCAACAGATTGACACTCCGGCTTTAATCGTTCATGAAGGTCGGTTGTTGGCAAATATTCGGCAAATGCAAAGTCTGGCGGATAGCAATAACTCCGCTCTGCGTCCGCACACAAAAACGCACAAATCCGTTTATTTGGCTCAACTTCAGTTAAAAGCGGGAGCTAAAGGGATTACCGTGGCTAAATTGTCCGAAGCGGAAATCATGTTCCGGTCGGGCGTCAATGATATTTTTATAGCCAATCAAATCACACATCCGTTGAAATTAAAACGACTCCGCGAACTTCGCCAAAAAGCAAAAGTCATTATCGGGTTAGATGATCCGCGGCAAATCAAGCTGCTGGAACAAGCCTTTAAAAACGAAAAAACACTCTTGCCCGTGCGCATCGAAATCAATTCGGGATTAAATCGTTGCGGGGTGAAAGCCGACCAAAGTCTGGTGGATCTGGCTAAAAAGGTGGTTAAGTCGCCGTGTCTGAAACTCGAAGGTTTATTCACCCATGCGGGACATGTTTACGCGGCGAAGTCGGACGGCGAAGTGGCTGAAATCGGTCGCCGAGAAGGCGAAATAATGACGAAAGCCCGAAATTTGTTAAAAGAGTCCGGTATTGTCGTGAATACGATCAGCGTGGGCTCAACTCCGACCGTGAAGTATTCCGTCCAAAATCCGCAAGTGACCGAAATTCGTCCGGGGAATTATGTGTTTTACGACGCCATGCAAATCAACCTGGGCTCGGCGACCGTCGATCAATGCAGCCTGTTTGTATTAAGCATCGTGGTTTCGCGTCCCGAGCGTAATAGAATTGTCATTGATGCCGGAAGCAAGGCGCTGCACACCGACGGCGCAAACATGACCGGCGCTTTCGGATTACCGTTCAATGTTTCGGGAAAAATCGTACGCCTTTCCGAAGAACACGGAATTTTGGAAGTAGCCGAAAGCTGCGCCGTTCGGATCGGAGATCCCGTGTTAATCGTTCCCAACCATGCGTGCGCTGCGGTTAATCTTTTCGATTATTATTACTTTGTGGATGAAAATCTGAAAATCAGGCAAATTGCCATTGATGCACGAGGCAAAAGTCAGTAAAATAGACTTAGCTGTTAAAAACGGAGTAAAATTTGTCTTTGTATTTAAAGCGTTCCTGGCTGTTAGGCGGATTGGTTTTTGTGGTAATCCTGATTTCTGCCTTATCTTTTAACCTGACTTACCGCGACCTTCAGGATAAATTCTTCCGGCAAGAAACCGTCCACGAGGCTCAATATCTCGGAACGCTTTTATCAACGTTTTTTATTGCCGACTCCCCGAAAACGGTTGCCGCGGACAACGGAAGACTTCAAAAATTGTTAACGCGCTTTGCCGCAAACGACACTTCTCTGCGATTTTTAGCGCTCTACGATTCGGATAAACAAAGAATTTGGCAAACGGGTAATGTGAATTTAGAAATCGACGTCGGTTCTTTGTTAAGAGCTTTCGCGGATAATTCCCCGATTCGCCTGCTACGCCTGAAATCCGAAAACCCGGACGGCAACCGGTGGTTGGTCGTAATCCGGTTAAATGCCGAATTTGCAAACGGACGGTTTCTCGTTTTCACAAAAACAGCGCCCGATGTCGGCTGGTTTTCGCTTTCTTTTCTAAAGAGCGTTTTCCCGCTTCTTTTGAATTTAACCCTGTTGTTAATTTTAATTTTGTTTGTAACCTATCATTCGTTCAAAAAACCCCTTGCCTCGGTAAAAAATTTAGCCGAGCATTTGAACGCCGGAGACTATCAGTACCGCGTTCAATATAAAGGCAAGGACGAATTTACCGACACTTTTATTCGACTGAACCGCTCCCTGGAACGTATGGGCATGATTAACGAAAGCTATCAAAAAAAAGAAAAAAACATTCAGAATCTTTTTGAAGCGCTGGAAGAGAGTATTTTGGTTCTGGATTCGGAACTCCGCCTGAACACGTTTAATCCTGCGGTGGAGCGGTTGTTTACATGTCCGCCGTCCGAGAGTTTTCCCGACTATTTCAGCCGGATTCTGGAAGAAAACATGGAGCTGCGCGAAGTTATTAACAGAAGCCGCTCCATGCCGGAAGAAACCCTGAGCAATGAACTGATGATTTGGCTTACCGACGATCGGGAACTGCACGTCAACGTTACGATTCAAAAATTAGCCGAAGGCGGATTTTTATTGATGTTCAAAGATCTTACCCGGGTCAAAGAATTGCAAAACAATCTGCTGCGTTCCATGAAATTCGGCATAATCGCCAATCTGGTTTCTTCGATCAGTCACGAGATCCGCAATCCGCTTTCCGCCGTGGGCATCCACACCGAAATTTTAAGTAACCGCTTAAAAAAAGAATATCCCGATCTGGATCCGAAGCTAAAACGTTCCCTCAGAATTATTCAAAATGAGATTAAACGCATCCATCGCATTCACACGCAGTTTTTTAATCTTGCCCGAAAACGCGATTTAAAACTGAGCACGCTTAAGCCCAACGCCCTTGTGGAAGATGTGATTCAATTGGTGCAGCACCACGCTTTGGAGCAACAGATCAATTTGAGAAGCACGCTTGACGATTCGATCGATTTTATTTACGGCGACGCAGACCAGATTAAGCAGGTGCTGTTAAATGTTGTGCTTAACGCTTTTCAGGCGGTGGAAAAAGGCGGAGACGTTCATATCAAAACTTCGCAGGATCAAAATAAAATTTATATCGATATCAGAGATAACGGTAAAGGAATTCCGCCGGAAATTGGCGACCGGATTTTTGATCTGTATTTTACCACCAAAAAGGACGGCGGCGGAATCGGACTCGCGCTGTGCAAAAAAATCATCGAAGCGCATGAAGGACAAATCCGTTATCGAAGCAAAGTCGGACAGGGAACTATCTTCACAATTTCATTCCCAAAAAAATATCAGTCTAGCAGAGACCGCATCCAGACGCGGTTGGAGAATTTGCAATAAAGAGGCAAATAATTCTTTGAAAATTTCTTAGTATTTGTTAAATTTGGTGTACTTAAGTACAATTTGAGATCGGCGCTAAAATGAAAGAACTTGTGATCTTTACCGGAGCGGCAAGCTCTTATTATCATTTCAAAAATGAATTGATCGAATCGGTTAAAAGAGGTCATCCCGATTTTTTAGCCGTTTTGCCGGTGAACCGAGCCGTGCGCAAATTAAAACGGGAATTGATCGATCAGGCTCACGGACAGGCGTTGACCGATCCGCCGGTATTCACCTTTGATCGGCTGCTTTTGGAAATATATCAATCCCTGCCTTCCGCCCGGCGTTTAATTTCCGCCGACATGTTCATGGTTTTGATCAGCGACATTTTGGAAAAGAACGCCGCTCAATTTGAATATCTGCTGCCCGCAAAACAAATGAACGAGGGACTGGTTAAAAAGGTCTCCGATATTTTGAGCGAATTGCGCAGTTTCGGGTTTGACAGCCGCAGTTTCGCCAAATTGGAACCGGAAGACCGCAAACGCCATCCGCAAAAGTACAACGATTTTGCAGTTTTGCTCGCGCTGCTGGAAAACAGACTGGGAAGCGGGTTAATTGACGAACCTTTTGCCCGCGCGCAGGCTGCGGAGAACGTTACGGAAAACCTGTTTAAAGAGCTTTTCCCAAAAGTGCAAAAGGTGTTTATCAGCGGTTACGGGCTTTTCAGTCCGCCCATGTTCGAATTTATTGATCGCGTCCGGAATTGGGCGCCGGTTTTTATTAAGTTGGATTACATGCCCGAAAACCCGATTCTTTTTAATCACACATTAAACGCCCTGCAGCGGTTCCAAACCATGAACGCGCAAATTAGACGAATTGAGAAAAAATCCCCTTTGGCGCTGCACCTGTTTAACCGCGGGAACCCTCCGCAAACATTGATTGACGGTAAAGAGCGCATCCATGTCGTCGGTCTGCAGGAGCGCGAACAGGAAGTGGCTTTTATCGCCGGTAAAATTCGCCGACTCCGTCGGCAGGGAATCGCTTTGCATCGCATGGCGGTGACGTTTAGTAGTCCGGAAAAATACGTTCCCTTAATTCGCAAGGTATTCAGGGAATATGGAATCCCGTTTAATCTTTCGACCGGATTTGAACTGGTGCAGTCTCCGCTGATTGCCGATTTTTTAGCTGTTTTGCAGATTATCGAACTGGATTTTCCGCTGGAAAAAACGCTGGCTCTTTTCGGTTGTCATTTTATTCAAACCGATGGAGAGTTGAATTTTAAACTGCTGCGGAGATTGTGCTGCAAGGCTCGGATAACGTCGCTGAACCAACGAAACTTGCAAAGACTGCGTCAATTTGCGCTGGAGGCGATTACGGACGGCGAAGAAGACCCGGAAATTGACAGGGAAGCGGCTCTCGAACAGATCGGCTTTGTCGAACGGATATTAGCTCCCTTCTTCGATTTTCCGCGGCAGGGAACGCCGTTGGAATTGCGCAAGAGCTACCTGGAATTATTAAAGCGTCTCGGTCTGTTGAGCTGGTATCAGAGTGAAAATCCTCATCTCGCCGAACGTCAAAAAGAAAACAACTTCCGCGCCTACAACCAATTTGTCAAAGTATTCGAAAGAACAATCTGGACACTACAACTCATCTATTCGTACGAGACCATTTCCCGCAGTCAGTTGCTCTCTTATTTGCAGGCTGCCATGGAGCGTGAGTTGTACAATTTGACCGAGTTTCCGGACTTTGGCGTGCAGATTATGCCGCGGTTGGAAATTTTGGCTGTTGATTTTGACGTGTTGTTTATCGGCGGTTTGATAGACGGCGATTTTCCGCGATCCACGGTTAAAGACATCTTTTTCGGCGATTCCGTTCGAATGGAAATGGGGTTGCCGGTTAGCGAAGAGCTGTTGGATCAGGATCGCTTTTTATTCTACCAACTGCTCGACAGCCCGGCAAAGCAAATTTTTATCACCTTTCCAAGATATCGGGACGAAGAGGCTCTGGTTCCGTCTTCGTTTTTGTCCGATTTGCAGGAAATCTCCTCGGTCGATTTGCCGGAAATCGATGCGCAGGACGCGATCTTTTTTACTCGTCAAAAGCTGTGGGAAGAATTGGGAAGCAACATAAAATTGCTGACGGTTGCCGAAAACCGGGCTGCCGCGGCGCAGAATTTAAAGACGCTTTCCGCCTTAATACCCGACGCGCAAAACACGCTTTCGGGATTAATCCGCAGAATCCGCTTTGCCTCATTGCGGTTGATGGGTAATTCCTTTTCGGTTTTCGAGGGGGATTTGTCAGGCAACGAACTCATCGTTACCGAATTGCAAAAACGTTTTGAGCGCGCGGTCTGGTCGGTCAGCCGACTGGAAACCTACGCCTTTTGCCCGATGAGATTTTTCTTTAATTATCTGCTGCGCGTCGAACAGCCGCCCGTTCCGGAAGAAGAGATTACTCCGCAGGAACGCGGATTGTTGGTGCATCGTATTTTGTTTCGTT
>JAJRSN010000425.1 GCA_024278715.1 Calditrichota bacterium | reverse complement strand
GCCGTTTCATCGGTATTTACATCATAACTAAGCCCATTAACGTATCCAATCATTTCGCCGTTTTTATAAACGCCGTATTTCTCCGCTCCGGCTACAGCCTGCCAGTTTAGTTTGTTATTGTTAATATTCAGAACAGGCGACGCCGGAGAAAAGCTTTCACCGACCAAATTAATATTACCCGGTTCTGACTCGTTGTTTGCAAGTTGAATATCAATTTCATGTTCTCCGGAAAGATCGGCGGGAATAACTGGTTTGTCCAACAACCGACCGTCAAGTGTCATTTGCGCAATTTTGTTCCCGTAACCGCTGAGGGTAATATTAAAAGTCGCTTTTCGGTATTTGAAATTTTTAAGTCGTTTTTTGCTTTGATACGCCTTTGGCACGAATGGTCTGAACTCTATCCCGTCCTTTAGAAAATTCATACCAAACATAACGCGGTAAACCGTTGCCAGATTACCGGCAACGCTCCACAATTGCCGTTGTGAGTTAATTTCGGTGCCCATAAAATCGCCGGTATGCGAAACCATATTTTCCTGGTTGTTCAGGAACAATCCGGCTTGTCTGTAAACGGATGCCAGTCCGTGTTCAACAGCCTTCTCATTTCCCGTGGTCGCGGACGCCCAGGTCCAAAAGCTGACCACAAAGGGCCAGATGGCGTTATTGTGATAAGGGGGAATATCGGGAATTTGCGGATAAATACAGGTTGGTCCGAACTCCACAAGCGGCATGTTTTCAATTACGGACGCGCTTTGTTTCAGACTGCTTATCCCGAAGAGAACGGTCAGCGCTTCCCCGAGAGTTTCCGATCGGGGGGATAAACTCATGAAATTCCGTCCGTACAAATATTGTCCGTAATAACCCTGTTCCTCCATCCACAAATATTTATTCACGGATTTCCGCACTTGTTCGGCGACGGCTAAAAATTGCCGGTTGTCTTCGCCGAGCAAGCCCGCCATTTCGGAAAGGATGCGGTAGGTCTGATAATGGACCGCGTTTGTTCCCAGATTCATCGATGCATAGATATCGCGCGGGTTCATCCATCGGGGATAGGATTGTTCCCTCCAATCGAGAAATGACGATTCGCCGTAAAATAATCCGAATTTCCGGTTATAGGCGGTTTTCAGATCATCCGTTGCGGAATTTTTTATCACGGTATAAGCATATTTTAGCCAATCCCGATCTCCGGTCGTTTTGTAAACTTCCCATGCCGCCAAAGCCCAGGTCATCCGGTCTGTGGAAACAGGCCATGAGCCGCCGGTTCCTGTATCCTGAATAATCCTGTCATTTTTTACTTTGGCTTTCAGACTTTTTACGGACGCTTCGGGATTTATCGCAGCAAGAGATAGCAGAATGCTGTAACTGATATCGCGCGTCCACACACCTGGCCATTTTTGACCAGCCATAAAAGCGCCGTCTTCGCGAATATCCAGCAGCATCTCCTCGAGCGATAATTTGTACAAGGCGTCGGTTAACACGAAACCGGATTCATATTGCGGAAAAGACGATATATCTCTGCTCAACCGCCATTCTCTTTTCCCTGATTCATTAATTCTATCAACTTGTGTCGGTTTAAATTTCAACGTTATCTCGAAGATACCGTCGTTGTCATCGTCTTTTAAACGAAATTCGGGCTTTGAACCCAAAGATACAAATTCCCAGCTCAGCGGCAATTGAGCGCCGGCAATATAAAGCCCGTTAAATTGCTCTTTGGTTATCTTTTCTCCGGTTCTTGTAATATAAAAGCCCTTGGTCTTAAAGTCGTTCAACACATTGTTCAAATCGCATCTGAAAGTAACCGTTGTGGTTTCGGTTAAATAGGGCTGCCCGCTTACTTTTGACCGGATAACCTGTTCAGGATCGTTTTCCCCGAAAACATAGACCGCGGAAATCATCCGGGGATTGCCGTCATCCAAAATAATCCGATGATCTTCTCCGGGAAAGCGTTCGTTATCTCCGCCGTTTAAACTGAATTTAAAGAACAGTTCTTTTTTTGTTGGAGCCTTGTAATTACTTTGATATGTTGAAATAATATGCTCGGGACTCAGCGCTTCGGCGTAATATTGCCCTTGAACAATTTTATTCGGGAAAATTTTAAAATCTTTAGACTTATAAATCGTGTTTTGCATACAGTACCCTGCTACTACATAAGTGAATAATATAATAACAAAAAAACGTAGCACTTTCACCTCCGTTCATTATGGTTTGTAATCGATCATCACCGCATTTTCAGCCGCAGCTCTGAAGACAACTCCGTTTGCCCCGGAATTCAGGATTAATTTATTATCCCGAACCCGAAAGATTGTTATGCCGCCAATACCCTGTTCAAAAGCAGCGGATACCGCGCAAAGTAAAAGATATAATTTAAGAAGATACCCGAAGGATGCCATGGTTCTCCCTTACATCACAATTTTTTGTTCTTGCCCATAAATATCGTCTTCGCTTCCCTTTCATTTCAGATAGAGCATTTTATGAGAGAGCTTTTTTCCGCCGTTTGTTTTAAGAACCGCAAAATAGACGGCGCTGGGCAAATTACTGTCCGGATTCCATAAGAATGAGTGTCTGCCCGTGGATAATCTTTGTCCGCAAAGGGTAACAATTTTTTGTCCGGTTATGTTGTAAACGGACAGCTCAACATTCATTGCCCTATTCAATGAAAAATCAATACGGGTTGCGGGATTAAAGGGATTGGGATAATTACCGAAAAACCGAATGTCCTCAGGATAGGTCGCTTCTTTTTCACCAATAGAGGTTTGAGCGCCATAGTCAGCCACAACCATATCCCAATATTTCAGGTACGGTATTTCAAAAAGAACAGAATCGTCGCTGCGGCTAAAGTCAATATTTTCAGCCGAACCGCCGTTAAAATCGGGAGAAGCCAACCACAGCGCTTTCACCTCTTTTTGAGTCGTAAAAAATAGCGGAATATTTTTTAATGTATCGGGTTCGGGCTGATTACCGTAATCATCCCGCCATTTAAGTGAATTCGCCTCTGTAAAATTGATCAAATGGAATATTTGCAAATCGTCTTTACGTTTGGAAAGATTCCATACACTGCCCGTTTGCGCATAATTTTGAATGGAAACGCCGTTCTTTGATTTCAGGTAAACGTTATTAAACTCTCCGCCGTCACGAAGCAGATTCTGATAAGCCACTAAAAAATCATAATAATGAACGAGTTGATTTTTCAGATCATCGGACATCTTTAGGTTGTTATTGGGAAAATATTCATTGGAAAGCAGATGCTCGCCCAATTCAAGATGAGAACCGCCGGCGGCAAAGATAACGGCGTCGGTCAGCAGCACTCCGGGCGGATTAAAATAGCCGCCTTTAGATGAAAGCGAACGATTCACGTAGGCTGCAAGCGTGGTAGTTAGTTTATTATCGGAATAAGAATAGTTAGTTAAGATAATCGAGACGAGATCGGCATAGCTTTCGTTAGGCGACCAGACTTCGGTATATAAAAAATCCACCGGACTTTGCGCAATGCCCTGCTGCCCGTACTGGTTAACCGCATTCATTACCAGCGATACATTTAACGAATCCTTCGCCTCTACGATAAATGGCAAAAAGGTTTGTTCTAAAGATACTTCCCTACCGCCGTAGTTATAAAGCCTGCCTCGGTTCCCCAATTGATCGATATGCCAGCCGTCGAACGGCAGCGCTTTAAAAACATCAGCCATCTTATTAATGATATAATTCTTCCACCCTTCGTTGGAGGGGTCCATTAAATAGATATCGCTTGCCCAGCTATCCGGCAAATCGTGATAATCGGGATTGGAATGATAGGCGTCTTTAAAAAGCCGCCATTGGGTCGGTACGCCGTCAGCCGCGGCGTCTTTGTATGCGCCGTACATCAAGTTGTAAGCCATCGCCTTCATGCCGTAACGATGCCCGGCGTCTATATAGCGTTTTACGGTGGCAAAATAGTTTGTACGATTAGCGATATCGAGCCAGGCGCCCGCCGGATTGGTCGGCGTGCCCTTTAGCGGAAGATGATGCTTATACTGCCAGTCGTAAAACTGGATGCCGTTAATATGAAAGCGGTTCAATTCGGCGATGGTTTTATCGATACTGCTCTGGCTCAGATAGGAATAATCGGATAAAAAACCATACCGGGGGAAGCGTCGCCAGTCGGACGAGATATCAACAGCGATGGTTGTCCGATCGATCGCTTCCTCTCCATCCGTCAGGGAAATGATTGCCAAATAACCGCGAAAGTCTTTATCCGGCGCCGACCACTCCCATTCAAAATAACCGTTGTCAGAGGGATAAAAAGAAGCGCTTTCAACCATTTGATCTAAAAAGTAGTAATCAATCTGCAATCTTTTTCCGGAAGGCGCCTCCTTTAAATAAAGGCGAAAATGTACCGTGTCCCCGGGCGAATAGCAAGCCCGGTCCGTTTGAATATCTCCTAAAATATCCGCTTTGGTTTCCGTCGGAAAAATAAAAAATACACAGAACAGAACAAACAGTCCGTTTTTTAAATGAAAAAGCATATTGTTATCCTTAATGTTCCAGCACCAGCATTGTCCAATATTTAAGTTGCGGAATTTGCAGGGATATTTTGTTTCCGTCCCGTTTAAAATTTACCGGAATGGGCGAACCCGAAAGCCGATCGGGAGATGCCCACCAAACCTGACGTACTTTAAAATCGCCCTGCAATGTAATTGTCAGCGGAGCGATGAGATGGGGTTCCGTCTGCAAGCCCTTGTTATCGCGCCAGTTCATGGTACTAACCGAGGTAAAATTCACCAATTGCAGAACAT
>JAJRSN010000424.1 GCA_024278715.1 Calditrichota bacterium | reverse complement strand
TTTGAACAGGGTTAAATATATTGCCGTGTATTACAATTTTTTTGTAAGTTAAAATATCTGAAATGCGGGGTTATTGCGATGCCAAATCTAAATGATTACGGATTTTATTTTACTTATATCGTGGTGCCGTTATTGATCTGTTTAGCTCGTATAATCGACGTTAGCCTCGGCACTATCCGAATTATTATGATTTCCCGCGGGAACCGGGCGTTGGCAAGTTTTCTCGGCTTTTTTGAAGTCATCATCTGGCTGATTGCCATAACTCAGGTGCTGCAAAATTTGAATAATGTTGTTTCGTATTTTGCTTACGGATTAGGTTTTGCGCTCGGTAATTTTTTTGGTATTTCGCTGGAGAACAAATTGGCGATCGGCACCCAGGCAATTCAAATTGTTACGGAAGAAAATCTAAAAACTCTAAGCATGCTTCTCAGAGAAGAAGGATTTAGAGTAACAAATCTTGTAGCTTCGGGAATAAGCGGGCAGTTAGATTTTTTGTACGTTGTGGTACCGCGCAAACGGGTAAAAAAAGTACTGGATATTGTAAAAGAATTTGATCCGAAGGCGTTTATCTCTATTTCGGATGTTCGGAGCATTTACTCCAGCTACAGTTTTACGCCCAGGCGCAGATTCAGGGATATAATCAAAAAAAAATAAACAATTTTAAGGAAAAAAATGAAAAAGATAGAGATGTTCACGGACGGCGCCTGTTCGGGAAATCCCGGACCCGGAGGCTACGGCACAATTTTAAAATATAACAAACATATAAAAGAGCTGTCGGCGGGATACAAAAAGACAACTAATAATCGAATGGAATTAATGGCTATCATTCAGGGGTTGGAAGCATTGAAGGAGCCCTGCGAGGTTACCGTTTATTCGGATTCCCGCTATATTGTTGACGCTATCAATAAGGGATGGCTGGAGCGCTGGGTGAAAAACAACTGGCGCCGCGATCGCGCTCATCTTGTTAAAAATATCGATTTGTGGCAGCGTTTAATTGAACAACTGGAACGGCACAAAGTAACTTTTCAATGGGTGCGGGGGCACGCCGGACATCCGGAAAACGAACGATGCGATCAACTGGCGGTTGAGGCTACGGCTAACGCCACTCTTAATGACATCGAATGAGCGCATCATTCGTACTTTTAAATCAATCCCAGCTCGTCCAGAATTTCTTTTAGTTCTTCCAATTTAAAAGGTTTTTTAAGGCAGCCCATAAATCCGTATTCGCGATACTGAGCCATAACCGGATCGTTCGAATATCCGCTGGAGACGATTGCGTTGGCTTCGGGGTCAATTTTCAGTAATTCCACTATGGCTTCTTTTCCCCCCATTCCGCCGGGAATCGTCAAATCCATAATAACCAGATCAATTTTTTTACCGTCGCTCTTAAGTTTTTTATAAAGAACAAGCGCCTGGTTTCCGTCGTTTGCATGAATTGTCAAAAAACCAAACTGGCTCAATAATTCGGTGGCAATTTCCCGAATCATCTCTTCATCATCCATGACCAAAACAAGACCGCTCTTTTTTCTTTTATGAGAATCGGACACGATTGTTCTCTGTATCTTTTCCGCCGGTGCCACTTCAGAAGCCGGAAGGTAAATGATAAATTCTGTTCCTTTGCCAACTTCTGATTGCAATTCGATATGCCCTTCGTGCTTGGTAATAATCGAGAAAGAGGTCGCCAGCCCCAAACCGCTTCCGCTCTGTTTGGTAGTAAAAAAGGGATCAAAAATTCGAGCCAGATATTTTTGCGGAATTCCGATTCCTTCGTCTTTCACCGTCAGTTTTACAAATTTACCCTTTTTAAGAGGCAACGAGTTCTTTTTATCGTGAACATAATTTTCCATTTTAACGCGAATCGTTCCTCCGTTTGGCATGGCTTGATCCGCGTTAATGATCAGATTCTGGATAACCTGACTTATCTGTCCGGCATCCACATCCGCATTCCAGATATCGGAATCCACCTCAAGCGTATAATTCACATTGGAACCGCTCAAAACAAAATCGGCTGAATCTTTTACTAACTCCACAAGATCGGTGTGCTTTTTAACCGGCGAGCCGCCCTTGGAAAAGGTCAACAACTGTTGTGTAAGTTCTTGTGCCCTGTTTGCCGCTTTTTCCGCGCTTTGAATACGTTGCAGCAGTTTTCCGTCTTCTTCTGCTCTCATTCGTATTAATGACAAATTACCCATGATAGCGGTTAAAAAGTTGTTAAAATCGTGCGCAATTCCCCCGGCAAGCACGCCAATGGATTCTAACTTTTGGTTTTTCAGAAGTTCTTTTTCCATCCGGCGCTTATCGGTAATATCCCGAAAAGCGATTACCGCGCCTATTAATTCGCTGTTTTTATCCAGAATAGGAGCCGCGGAATATTCGATCAATATTCTTTTATCTTCCTGATTAATCAAGAAAGCGGTGCGTTCAATTTGTATACTGCCTTTGGTCGAAAGAAGCTCATCCACGGGATTCTTTACCGGGCTGCCGTCTTTTTCGTCTGCCAAAGTAAATAATTGGTTAAATGTGTATTCATCAAAATTCGTATTTTTGGTAAATCCGATGCCTAACATTTTTGTAGCGCGTCGGTTACAGAAGATTATTTTCTTATTTTCATCCGTGGCTATAACTCCGTCGGTTATGGCGCCGAGGGTTGCCGAAAGACGTTCTTTTTCCGCCATCAATTCTTCTTCGGCATTCTTCCTCTCGGTAATGTCAAAAACGGTGCCTAAACCAGCCATTTTGCCGTCATAGTTAATCGCCCGCGCCGAAAAATCGACCCATCTTTCTTCACCGTTTTTTGTAAGAACTTTAAATTCGTACCTATGTGGAACGTCTTTCCCTTCCATGCGCTGACGGGCTCTGCTGCTAACCAGTTCCCGATAATCGGGATGTACGATATCAAGGATGGAGTGGTTTAACAATTCTTCCTTTTTATAGCCGGAAATAGCCTCGGTGGCGGGGTTAACGTAAACAAAACGGAAATCCTGATAAATAAAAATTCCTGACGGAGATATTTCGGTTAAAGTGCGGAATTTTGCCTCGCTTTCTGTAAGCGCCTGATTTATCCGTTCCACCGTTTCTTTTTCTTTTTGTAATTCCAGCGTCCGCTCTTTAACCTTTTCTTCGAGCATCCTTTGGATCTGTTTGTTCTTTACGTCCCGATAATAAATGGTTAAAAATATAGCCAACATCGAAATCAAAATTGATAACGAAACGAACCACCATGTTTTATAAAAGGGCGGTCTGATGATAAAATATAACTGCGCCGGCGTTTCGCTCCAATGTTCTCCGTCAACGGACGCTCTGACTTTGAAGGTATATTCCCCGGGAGGCAGATAGGAATATGTAGTAAAACGTTCTCTTACGGGGGGCGACCAATCGGGATCAAATCCCTCCAGTTTATATTGATACTGTATCCATTCGGGCACCTTGTAAAATAAACCCGTAAAAGAGATGGTCAAATGATTTCTGTTATAAGCCAATTCTCTGTTTTCGGGTAATTTGGCGTTTTTTAGGAAAATTTTGATGCCCGTGATTTTTACCGGCGGAACGAATTGAAAGTTTTTTAAATTAGCAGGATTAATTTTCACGACTCCCTGTATGGTGCCGAACCACAGGTTACTGTCGGGATCGATATAAACGGCACGTTCATTGGTTTCTGAAATGGGAAAGCCCTGCTGTAATCCGAAATGAACAAAGGTACGCGCCGCGCGATCAAGGCGTGCCAATCCGCGATTTGTACCCACCCACAGCTCGTCGTTCCAGAAGGCAAGAGAATAAAGGGCTTCCTGATCCAAACCGGAAGTGCTGGTAAAATCACGAACCTGTTTTCCGTCAAACATCAAAAGTTCGTCGGAATTGGTAATAAGCCAGATATTTCCCTGCCGATCTTCGGTAATGTTGGTAACGCCCAAAACGGAATAACCGGTTTCGGGTGAATATAAATGAAATTTCTCGCCGTCGTACATCAGCAGTCCTGCATTGGATGTACCAATCCACAGCTTTCCGGAGCAATCTTTGTAAATAACGCTTATGCTATCGCTTACGATTTTATTGTTTTCACGATTGTAGGCTTTGAATTTATTTTTGACGGGATCATAAACTAAAATTCCGTACTGTAAAAACCCGAACCAGTATTTTCCTTCGTTATCCTGATTAATGGTAAATATATCATAGGGCGCAAAATCTTTGGGAATTTTGAATTCCGTTATTTTTTTTGTCCGGCGATCATATTTAAAGATACCGGTGCCAAACACGGCAAACCATAAGTTGCCTTTATTGTCTTCAAAAATTTGCATTACGCTTTCTAAGGGTTTACCGCCAATTTTATCGATGAGTTTATATTTACGCGTATCGGGATTATAGCGAATTATGCCTTTGTTGGAACCAAACCAATATTCTCCGTTTTTTACCCAAATACTCCAGATGATCTTTTCCGGAAGTTTTTTATCCGCCAGATAATATTCAATTGCTCTGTCGCGAAGCTGTTCGACCCCTTTTCCGTTTAATCCGATCCAAATATTGCCTTCATTATCCTCATAAATTGTATTTACATCATTTGAGGTCAAGCCTTCTTTTTCGGTAAAATGCTCAAGTACAAATTTCGATTTTTTGCGATTTTCCGGACTGAGATATGACACGCCCCTCTGGTAATAAACAAACCAAATGCCGCCTTCGTGATCCTGATAAATTTCCCACACATTATTGCTGAGAAGACCGTCTTTTTTTGTAAAATGGTCCATTTTCCCGTTCGAACGATAATAGTACAGTCCTTCGTCGGCAATACTCATCCAAACACCGCCGTCGTTATCTTTAGCCATGGAAATGACATAGGGATTTTTATAATCCGGTATTGCAAGAGAATCGAGTTTGGCGGGGATGGAATCGGGATCGGGTATCACCGAAATTCCGCGGGCTGTGGCTATCCAAATACTGCTATCCTGCAATTGGACTATGCCATAAACATACTTGCTCAATAAACCGTTTCGTTCATCTACATGATGAAATTTGCCGTCCTGCAGATAAAAAACTCCCTGTCCGAGAGTTAAAATCCAGATTCTTCCCGTTGAATCCTGAAATAAGTCTAAGATGTTAACTTTATTTTCGGGTTTTTCGTCGATGGTGATTAAGAAGGTGTCAAATGCCTTCTTTTGCGGATTCCAGCGGCTCAATTTTCCGCCGCCGTGACCAAACCATAAAAATCCGTCGTTATCCTTTAAGGCGGAAAGAATATAATTTTCAGCCAAACCGTTGCGTTTCGTGAATCTCTGGAATTCCTTGCCGTCAAAACGGGACAACCCCCCGGCTGTTCCGAACCAGATGAATCCTTCATTGTCCTGTACAATCGAAAAGACCTGCGACTGGATCAATCCGTCCTGAACATTATAATTACGAAAATCCAGATGCCGCCCGAAAACAAAGCTAAAGAAAAAACCGAAAAAAATTATCCATCGGAATAAATGTTTTATTTTCATTTTATCTTTTAAAAACCTCCATGCTCTCTCAAGATGTCGGGATTAAATAATGTTTTATTTTCGCTATTTTCGATTAAAACATTAGAAAAGTTACTGATTTCCGCAGGGAGATGCCATTCAAAAAAGGGTTTCATAGCAAATTTTCCGTTTTTAATTTATCGGCAACATCACATTGATATTTTCTGTTAAGTATCGTTGCAAATTCTCCAATCCTATCAGAGGAAAATCAGACTCCGGAAGAATTTTTATATTTCGATCAATTTTTAACGGAAAGTCAGGAGGCGTTTTCCAGTTTAGCGGGCTTTTATTTACAAATAAATTCTTTACCGAAAAATCCATTTCCTTAAAAAATTCCAGAATTCTTGCGGTTTCGGCAATTGATACAGAATCTGTGTTAGTAACAACATTTACCCAACATTCGGAAGAATTTTTAAAATGATTCAGAATTGCCTGATAATGTTCCTTTTGACGTTCAAGATTATTTTTGACTTTGTCCGTTTCAATTTCTTCTTTTCCAAACTTTACGCGGGTGATAATCTCTTTACGTTCAAGAATCTGTCGGCGCAATATCAATAATTGATTCAGCCACACCAGCGAAACCGACGGCAAACCGAAAAATTTCAGTGCCAGCGCAGTGGGAGGCATATCCACGATCAAAAAATCACCCTTTTTTGCCGATCTTAAAAAGTGTTGATATGCCAGCAATAAGCCGTGCTCCTCCATGCCCGGAGCGTAACGAAGGATTTTAAAATGCTGTTCCAGATTTAAGGCGGTTAAATAACGATAATTTTTGCGAAGCTGTTTTTCGCTTTCCCTTAGGTATTGCCGAATGAACTCATCGGGATTTGCTTCGACAATTTTAAGAAATCGCCCAATATCTTTATTTAATTTTGTTCCGATAATATCTTTTAAATTGTGCGCCCGATCTAACGAAAGTAATATGACTTTTTGATTTTGGCGAGACAGGGCTATCGCAGTCAAAGCCGCTAACGTGCTCTTGCCCACTCCTCCTTTTCCCAAAAAGAAAATCGTGCGCATTTCAGCCTATGTCCAGATATGAAAATAGTTGTGAAAGCGGCGAACGGGCTAATTCCACGCGCTGCAGCATATCGATGATCTCATCTTCCATTTCGGGCATTAAATTCAGACTGATCGCCGGAGGAGGAGAAGGCAAACCCACCCAATGACCAAAAGTAATTAAGGTAAAAATGTGTTTTAATTCCGCGTATTCCCATTCCAGCGTGCTTGTGGCTTTTGAACGGAAAAACCGATCCCAGGTTTTCCACTTTTCTTTTACAATATTAACGATTTTGAATTTCATTTAACGGTTTCCGGCAAAATCTCTTCCTTTTTTCCGTTTGACGTAAAAAATTTAATCGATCCTTCTACTAAAATCCACAGCACCAATAAAATGATGACCCCGTTGATAGTCAGCAAAAGAATGTTTTTGGCGGATAAAAAATTCGCCTGATTTAAGAGGCTTGCCCACAGAGTCATAACCGACATAAAAAGAGCGGGCAGACCCGAGACCATCCATTTTAATCCGCCTTTGCCGCGCAAATAAAGCGTAATGATAATCAAAGCCAGCGCGGAGAGGGTTTGATTAACCGCTCCGAACAGGGGCCACAAAGTAAGCGCGCCCTTGCCGTCCGCTCCCGAGGCAAAAGCCAGCAATCCGGCGGTAATAACGGCAAAAGCGGTAGCCGGATAGCGTTTTGCCAGAAAGGAAGCGTTCACATCCGAAGCCAATTCGCTGATAATGTAGCGTTGAATTCGGGTGGCGGTATCGAGCGTTGTTCCAGCGAATGAGGCGACAAAAACGCCCATAATCACGATAGCAATATTTTGCGGAATACCAAGCGTAGTGATAAAATTCGCCGCGCCGGTAACAAAAGCGGCGATTTTTGAACCCAGACCCGCGGCAGCCGTCCACGAAGCGTAATGCGTTGACCAGGCTTGTATTCCAAAAAGCATTTTACCATCTGCCGTTTGATAGCCCAAACCGATTCCCGCGGCGACCGAAGCGATAACCAAAGTAGCCAGAGCGCCTTCGGTTAACATGGAACCATAACCGACAAATAGAGAATCGGGTTCGTTTTTAACCTGCTTGGCGGAGGTTCCGGAAGCGACCAAGGAATGAAATCCGGAGATTGCTCCGCAGGCAATGGTAATAAACAAAAAGGGCCACATAGAGGGCGCTTCGGGGGGATTCATTTGCAACGCCGGAGCCACCAATTCCAATCTTCCGCTAAACGAAGCCACAACAATTCCGAGGGTCATTAAAAACATGGCGATAAGCAATTGATAGGCGTTAATAAAATCGCGGGGCTGCAACAGGGTTGTAACGGGCAAAACCGAGGCTACAAATGCGTAGATCAGCAAAATAATCGTCCAGATTCCGGTCGGAGGAATTCCCATGATTTCCGGCATTTTTAATGGTACAAAGGCGCCGAGAACCATGGTGGCATACAGGGCGATAACCGCGACAATCGACCACAATATCACATTTCCGTTACGTTTGTAAATTAAGTAACCCAGATAGACTGAAATAGGGATTTGCAGCCAGACCGGCAAAACGGAAGAAGGGAAAATATTAAAAATAATAGCAATCACCAGCCCAAAAATGGCGATAACAATCCATAAGGCAAGGAAAACGATCACAAAGAAAAAAATGCGCGTGCGGGGGTTGATGTAGCGGGCTGTAAATTCGGAAATGGACTTTCCCTTATTGCGCATGGAAATAATGAGCGCGCCGAAATCGTGAACCGCGCCCATGATTACCGAGCCTAAAAACACCCACAATAAAGCCGGAACCCATCCCCAGATAACGGCAATGGCTGGACCGACAATAGGCCCGGTTCCCGCAATAGAGGTAAAATGATGTCCGAAGATAATTTCCTTTTTTGTGGGAACATAATCCACGCCGTCTTCAAATTCTTTTGCCGGGACCGAGGCGTTTTTGGAAAGTTTGAAAATTGCCCGCGCCAGAAATTTCCCGTAGATACGGTACATTAAAATATATCCGAAAAAGGTCAGGAGAACCATGAACAACGTTTCCATGAAAATACTCCGCAGCTATTCCTTTTTATTACAGTAAATTAATTTTGGAATATAAACAATAGTCGCAAAAATGTAAAATTTTGCCATGTTAAAACTCGTTTTTTTATCTGTTGAGCGTTAAAAGTTATGGGTTTAAGCGGAAGCGGTTACTTGTCGCTTGTTGTAAGCGTTAAGCGGCTTCTCCGGTCATCGTAATGCGTAATGCGTAATGCGTAATGCGTAATGAGTTATCTTAATCATGCTCAAAATCTTAAATAATTCAGCCAAGTTATTTTTTGGAAAATAAAAAAGCATTTACTTCTTTACAACAAGCATTTTACTAATTTCTGCCTACTACCTACTGCTTACTGCCTACTGCTTACTGCTTACTGCCCTCTGCTCTCTTATTTCTGCACTCATTTTCCGCTCTAAACTAAACACTTAATCTTGAAAGAACTTTAATCTTACTCATTACACGTCACTTTGTTACTCCTCACGACCTTATCATGTCAACTGTGTAATGTTTTCTATTTTAAGACATTGCTCATATTCAAATTCCAGATCAGCGGCAGAACAAATTTTACCAGCAAAGTAATCAGCGCCGCGCCGATGATGTTTAAAATCACCCCGATTTTTGCCATCTGCGGAATGGTGAGATAGCGGCTGCCAAAAACAATGGCGTTGGGAGGCGTGGCAACAGGAAGCATAAAGGCGTACGAAGCCGCAACCCCAGCCGGAATGATCAGAATTAAGGGATGAACGTGCATGGCAAAAGCCACGCTGCCCATCACCGGAATAATAATTGCCGCCGTTGCCGTGTTGGATGTTACTTCGGTTAAAAGCATGCTCAAAATAATCACTAAAAGAATAATCAGCATTAAATTTAAACCCTGCAACACAGTCAACCGCTCACCGATCCATTTGGCGAGTCCGCTTTCGTTAAAACCGCGCGCAAGCGCCAATCCTCCGCCAAACAAAAAAATCACATCCCAGGGTAAGCGGACGGCGGATTTCCAGTCCAGCACAAAAATACCTTTTTTCCAGTTAACGGGAATTAAAAACAACGAAATGGCGCCCGACATGGCTATGGTGGCATCGTGGATGGTGGAAGGACCAAAACGGACAAATCCGCGCGCAATCCACAGAAAAGCAACCGCGGCAAATACGATTAAAACAATTCGTTCAGCCTTTTGCATTTTGCCTAATTTTTTAATTTCCGAAATCAAAAGCTCCTTTCCGCCGGGAAGCTTTTTGATTTCCGGCGGCGATGCAAATCGCGTTAAATAAACCCAGGCAATCGCCATCATAATAATTGCCAGCGGCACGCCGAAGATCATCCATTGCACAAAAGTAATCTGCATGTTATACGTTTGTTCGATGAATCCCACTAAAATCGTATTGGGCGGAGTTCCGATAATTGTAGCCACGCCTCCGATTGAAGCGGCGTAAGCGATGCCAAGCATCAAAGCCGTTCCGAACTTAAAATGCGGCGGATTTGTATTGATTTTTAATTCATCATCTTTCTCGATAAACTCGGTGGTTTGTTTGATTACCGCCAGTCCGATCGGCACCATCATCATTGTCGTTGCCGTATTACTGATCCACATGGAAAGAAATCCCGTGGCGATCATAAATCCAAGTATAATCCGCGAGCTGCTGAATCCGACAAAGCGGATGGTGTACAAAGCAATGCGGCGGTGTAAATTCCATTTTTCCATGGCAATGGCAATTAAGAATCCGCCTAAAAATAAAAAGATCAAATGATGGGCGTACGGAGCGGAGGCGTCTTTAGCCGAAAGAACCCCCAGAGAGGGAAATAAGGCAATGGGTAAAAGCGCCGTCGCCGGAATGGGAATGGCTTCGGTAATCCACCAGACGGTCATCAACGCGGCAACTGCACCTACTTTCAAGGCGGCGGGTGACATTCCTTTTGCCGGCGGCAATAGTAAAATGATTACAAATAAAAAAGGTCCGGCGAAGAATCCGATTTTTTGCCTTAAGTGGTACATGGCAAGCTCCTTCATTAAAGAACAATCGTCTTAAGTACAAAACGGAATCCGGCTTAATGGTTGAACATGGTTAAAGACAAGGGAAAAAGAAAACAACGGCGCAAGGGCGCAAAAGTTAAGAATCGGAACTCAACAGAATTTTTTGTATTTCCCAAACCTTTAAACGCCCACAATCATAACCCGACAAATCTTACATAATTTCCGCTTCTTCGTTAAAATCTCCTTTAAAACCGCGTAAATAATTCCGTAATTCCCGCGATTAACCACTTAACTATTCAACCAATTTTAAATCACAAGGAACATTGTATTAAATAATTACACAACTTGTATATTCAATGCAAGTTCACGGAAGAAAATTTTTACAATTGCTAAACAAGCTTAATGGAAAGGCTAAAAGCAGCACAGTCAAAACATTGGCTGCCTGTCCGGAAATATGGCTTAACGCAGAAATACACAATTCGGCAAAGCGGAAGTCATAGTCAAATTTTAAATCGATGTAAAAAAATTGCATCATGGAAGATAGCCAAGTATGCTTAATTAACAATTTCGTTAATTTGGTGTACTTGATGAACGCTCTGTAATTAAAAACTTAGTTAAATAATCAGGATATTTCCCGAGCTTTGAATATCTCGGTAGAATCGGCTAAAGTGACTTCCTCCCCTTATGCCAAAGCCTGCTTCTTGATTCGAATAAAAAAAGGCATGTACATTTTTCGGAAATATTGGGATAATCTTACCATTGAAAAGAAATTTTGAGTTGCAAATTTAATTCAAGTACATCGTACATTTCATTAATGATCGCTTTGACTTATTATCAAATTACGACTCAAATTAAACAGGAGTTTATTGAATCTATTTCCTTAATAAAGAACAAAGATGGTCAACATTAAAGGCAGCATTTTTAATTATTCAAGAATTAGACCCAATTTGTATTTTGGTTTTGTTAAAAAAGACGGATTTTTCATTGCCGGACCGGAAAAGGCATTTTTGGACGCCCTGTACCTGATGACCTAAAACGGTACACACTGGACATGACGACCATCGATTTTGACAAATTTGATTGGAACAAAATAGATATCTTTTTATCTAAATTTTCCGACCGCAGTAAAAAGAATGGTAAGCATCTACGAATCCGCCTGAACAACATGAACTTTTCGAAATAGAAGTACTGGAATGCCAGAAAATTCCCGGCTGTTAGAATTCTTCTTTTCGGCGGCGGAGCCATCCGCGATGCGTTTGACATCGAATTTTTGCTGCGCAGAGGCGTTACTTTACCGTCATTGACCAAAAACCAAATCGAAAAAATAAATAATCGAATCCATCAATGTAAAGCCAATGATTTCAAAGTCACCTTAGGGTTGGTACTGGAAACGGAATGGCTTCAAGCTGCTTTCAGAAGAATTGTGCACAATGCCAAATAATGGTTCCGCAATAAACTGAACAACATCAATAAATTTCCCAAACCCTTTTAGTAAAACGTTTCGGATACGCTTTCAACGACGGGCTTTTTTAATTTGAAGCGTCACCAATTGTCCGGAAAATTCATCTAATCAGAGCCTGACCATTTGCAATGCCTGAAATTTCTAAGTACATTTAGTTAACAAATTTGTTAATCAGGTGTTTTTATGAAGATTTTACGTTTGCGAAAACTCAATAAAATTTATTTCAACCTGCGAGAGCTATCAAAAGCTTTAGATCTGCCGCTTTCTTCCACAAAGGTACTGGCTTCGCGCTATGTGAAATCGGGTCTATTGATTCGCATTAAACGGGATATTTATGTTCTTTCAGAGCAATGGCTCTATTTTTCTTTAGAAAATAAATTTCTGTTAACCAATTTGATGCAATCGCCGTCGTACATTTCTCTATTAACGGCTCTGGCTTACTACGAAATTTCCACACAAATGCAACAAGAATTCATTGAATCCATTGCCTTAAAACGCACGAAACAAATCACTATTCAAGGCACTCAGTTTAATTTCAGCAAAATCAAGCCTGAGCTGTATTTTGGATTTGTCCGTAAACAAGATTTTTTTATTGCCGAACCGGAAAAGGCATTTTTAGACGCCCTGTATTTAATGTCTTTAAAACGGTACACACTGGATATAGAAGCAATCGACTTTAGTAAATTTGATTGGAATAAGTTAAAATTATTTTTACAAAGATTTCCTTCATCCATAAAAAAAATGGTGATGCCGTATGAGCCAACTTGAACAACATGAAATTTTTGAAATGGAAGTGTTAGAACAATTGAAAAATTCCCGCCTGTTAGAATTGCTCATTTTTGGCGGCGGCACCATGCTTCGTTTGTGCCATGATTTACCACGCTACTCTGTTGATCTCGATTTTTGGAAAATAAAAGCACAGGATGATTCAATGCTGCTTGATAGGTTGCAACAGACTCTAATAAAATCGTATGAAATAACTGACACACAACTTAAACATTACACAATTTTACTTGAGCTACGCTCTACCCGTTTTCCCCGCCGCCTTAAAATCGAGATTCGCCGCTCGGTAAACGACTGGCTTTACGAAGAAAAAATTGCCTATTCCCGTTTTGCCAGCAAACAGGTTTTGCTTAAAGCACACACCTTGCAACAGACCATGTTAAACAAAATCGAAGCTTTAATTAACCGTGGCGCCATCCGCGATGCGTTTGACATCGAATTTTTACTGCGCAGAGGCGTTCCTTTACCGTCACTGACCAAAGATCAAATCGAAAAAATAAATAATCGAATCCATCAATTTAAAGCCAATGATTTTAAGGTTACTTTAGGCTCGGTGCTGGAAGCGAAATGGCGTGAATATTATGTTCAAAATGGTTTTAAGCTACTTGAGGAAAAATTAAATACCCGGCTTGATGGCAATTTTTCCATGTACTAAACAACGTGAATCTTACCTTAAACTGAAAAGAGAGTTCAAAAATTTGCAATAAGTCCGGTACACTTCTCTAAAAAATTCATTCTCTAAATTAAATTTCTTTAGAAATTTTCTTTTAAGCATTAATCTGATAAGAAAAGTGCCTACAAAAAAAATAATTTTAATCAAAATGCTTTACTGCTACGGTTGCTTTTCCCCTACAATTTGTTAAATTATGGTGTACGTTCGTTTACTTATTATTAACGGAGAATCATGGCTGAATTTGTACACCTGCACACGCACAGTTATTACAGTTTGCTGGACGGCGTGCCCGCGCCCGAAGAGCTGGTCATTGCCGCCAGACGCGCCGGTTTTAAAGCCCTGGCTCTAACCGACCACAACGCTCTGTACGGCGCGGTCAACTTTTACCAGGTCGCCCGCGACTATGGCATTAAGCCCATCATCGGTGCGGAGCTGACCCTGGACGACGGCTTCAACCTGATCCTTTTAGTTAAAGACGATGCCGGCTACCGCAATTTGTGTCAGCTCATTTCCATCGGTCGGCTGCGCGGCGGACATGGCAAATTCAAATTAACCTACAAAAACCTTAAAACATTAAATCAAGGCTTGATTGTCCTCTCCGGCGGGCACAAGGGCAAAATTTACCGACTGCTAAGCAAACGGCAAATCGATCAGGCTTTGCTGGAAGTACGGCGCATGAAAAATCTGTTTGGCTCAAACTTTTACCTGGAAATGCAGCACTTTTCCAATCAGGATTTGCTGGTAAACCTGCGTCTGCGCGACATCGCCGCCGAAACCGAAACCGAATTGGTAGCCACCAACGACGTACACTTTGTGCAAAGCAGCGACTGGTACCTGCGGCGCATTCTGCACGCCATCGACGCCAACACCACCCTGGAGCAGGTCAAAGACGCCGGTACCGCGCAGCAGTATTTAAAATCGGCTAAAGAGATGCAGGCATTGTTCAAAGCCTTTCCCGCTGCTCTGACCAACACGCAAAAAATCGCCCGGCTGTGTACGTTTGAGTTCGAGCTGGGCAAGCCCATCTTCCCTTCCATCGAAATTCCCGAAGGCGAGAGCAGCTTTTCCTGGTTGTGGAAAAAATGCTTTGAAGGCGCCGGCGAGCGTTACCGACCATTGACCGCTCAGGTGATCAAACGTCTGGAATTTGAATTAGAAACCATCCATCAACTGGGCTTTGCCGAATACTTTTTGATCGTCAAAGACATTGTGGATTACTGTCGGCGTGAACACATTCCCTGCGTGGGACGCGGTTCCGCCGCCGACAGTCTGGTTTCATACGTACTAAGCATTACGCAGGTGGACCCCATTCGCCACAACCTGTACTTTGAACGCTTTCTCAACCCCGAACGCAGCGATCCGCCGGACATCGATCTGGACATCTGCTGGAAGAACCGCGACCGTGTGCTCAAATACGTGTACGACCGCTTTGGGCATGAACGCACAGCCATGATTTGCACCTTTAACACCTTTCAGAACCGTTCGGCGCTGCGCGACGTGGCTAAAACGTATGGTTTGCCCGAAGACGAGATCGCCAAAATCACCAAATACCTGCCCCACCGCACCATCAACAGCATTGAAGAGGTCATTAACACATTGCCCGAGCTGAAAGACCTGCGCTACAACCTGACCATGTACGAAGAGATCATGCGCATTGCGCAGCGCATTTCCGATTTCCCGCGCCATCTGTCCATCCATCCCGGCGGGGTAATCATCGCGCCGGATCAGATCACGCACCACGTGCCGCTGGAAGTAGCCGGTAAGGAAATCGTCATTTCACAGTACGACATGTATTCTGTTGAAAAATTAGGACTGGTTAAAATGGACCTGTTGGGCGTGCGCTCGCTGAGTATCATCACCGATTGTCTGAAGGCGGTTAAAG
>JAJRSN010000423.1 GCA_024278715.1 Calditrichota bacterium | reverse complement strand
CCCATTCGCACCACATCGCGGGGTTGATCATTAATAATAACTTCGGAATAAAGGATCCCTTCCAATTCAAAGCCAAATTTTGTGTTCAGGTTAATATTCTTGATGTTTGTATCCAATGAATGGATGTAAATTTTTCGGTATTCGAGAATTTCAAAAACATAATACAGAAAAAGGAAGGTGGACAATTTACCAATCCCGCGATTGCGGAATTCGGAAGCGCCGATAAATTTTTTCATTTCCAGTTTTTTATTTTCGTGGTCAATATTTTCCGCCCCGATAATTCCGACCAAATGATCGTTTAAATATTTAATGGCAAAATAGTTTCTTGATTCGCTTTCCAGAAGATATTGGCGTAACTTCTTTTGATCTCTGGGGAAAAAGCGGATGAAGGTCTGTAAAATTTCACGGTGCTCCAACCAGTCGCAAATAACAGGCACGGCGTCGGGAAAGAGCGGTTCGATATGCACATCCCTCAATAAAAGCCGTTTATCGCTTTCCCAAAGGTCATGCAAATCGCTGATTCTTAGATCATCCCGGTAATATCCGTTGTTATTGTTCAAAGGTTTTTTTTGCAGCACATGATCTAACAGCTCCGTGGAAACGTTAATAATATCTGTGGCGTCAACTCCGTAATTCACCAATTCCTTGTAAAACGAATGCGTCACCAATTTAATAATTTGCTTGTGTTTATCTTTTTCCAACTTTTCCAATGAATTTACCATATTGGACATGATTTTACCGCCTGCCGAGTTAATGGATAGTTCTTAAATTTAATAGCGACTTTTATAGCTTTCGAAGTACGTTAAAAAACATTGCGCTTATTTTTTAAATTACGGTTCTTTTCTCAATCTCAAAGCCTAATATAAGATATGTTTTAAAAATAGACAAACTTTGCTTTAGCTCAAAATTTTGTTAAATATTTAATTTTAACTGACTTTTTTTAATTTATTTCCTAATTTTACCGATTTTTTAAGTTTTCCGTCAACCGGACGATCTTATTAGTGAATGGTTGAGTTCGCAAAAATTTTAGTTTTAGAATTATCCGATTTTTATGTACATTGTCGATTATTAAAATGAAAGATTTTTTGTGAGATCAGACAAAATTTCATACCTAATCTGTTTATATTTTTAAGTTGAAAAAAAAACAGGGAAGACTAACAAAAAGAATGGATTATGAAAAGAACAAATCGTAAAGCTTATAAGGAAAATATACTTACTACCAAATCAAATTTAAAAGGCATCGGTGGGTTTTTAGAAACCATTCTTCGGCGTTTTCGCAACAAAGCCTTTGGGATTGCCCTTTTACCGTTATATCTGATTTCAATATTTGCCATGGGCATTTCAGCCACGCCGGGCGTTTATTTCTTTTTTTGGGTTAAAGAAATCACCCAGCATTGGGCGCCCTTTTTGCATTACGGCGCCATGAGCAGCGCCGCAATCGCCGCTTATTTTATGTATGGGTTTTGTTTGGTTTTCGTGGTTCCGTTTTTCAACTACCTCAATCCGTTTAAAATCAAACCGTTTCGCGGCAATTATTATTCTTTGAAAAGCGCTCCCTGGTACATCCACAACGCCCTTACCTATATCGTTCGTTATACCTTTCTCGAATTTATTACGCCCACTCCCCTGAATGTAATGTTTTACAAGATGATGGGCATGAAGGTCGGTAAAGGGGTTCATATTAACACGACAAATATTTCCGATCCCGGGTTAATTGAAATCGGTAATTATGTGACCATCGGCGGTTCGGCAACGATCATCGCCCATTACGGACAAAGAGGCTATCTTGTTCTGTCAAAAGTTAAAATCGGAGACGGTGTGACCATAGGAATGAAAGCAACAATTATGGGAGACGTGGAGATAGGTCCCGGCGCAATGATCGCTCCGCACGAGCTTATTTTACCCAAAACAAGGATTCCGGCGCACCGCAGACCGCCAAACAACAACAACAATAATAATAATAAGAAAAACGAGAACGATAATGAGAACGAGAACAAACAGAACATGACTTCTTCAGAATCTGCGCCAGTGGCGAAATCCGTTTAAAAATCAGGGATTCCATCCCTTCCAGCTTTCCAATTCCACAACAACATTACCTATAAAAACCTTGAGCAGCGCCTTTAAAGGAATGCGGCGCTCGTCCGCCGTAAACCATCCCTTGTAGCCGCCGGTCACTCCCGCAATTCCTTTCAAATGAATAATTCCCTCGACCACAAACGTTTCAAATTCTTTATCGATTGAAGGAATCTTAATTTTTTCCCTCTGCGGTTTAAATCGCATATCAACCGGACCGGAGCGGTCGTAAATAAACGAATGAAGCTTAAATTCTCTGTTTTCCCGGGCATTTCCCCGCGCAAAAAACGTTAAGGAAATCCCGTCATATAAATAGTATTCCAAATTTGTCTCCCGATGTTCCATTACTTTGGAAGAATCGGAAGGATCCAGAATATCCCAGATCATTTTCCGCTTGTCGTAATCAAACTGATACACCATTAAATTTTTGTTTTCCGGCCCGCTTTCGTTAACAACATAGATAACCGGACGGAATAAAGAATCGATCAGACATTCGTATCGGTTATGAATATTCACAAAGATTAACACGGGATTGGAATCCATTTGGAGCTTAATACGGCGAAGCAACTGTCCCTGCAAACGGACCGTGTCAATAACCTGCATTTTAACGGTTCCCAATCTTAAAAGCGACCAGCGAACTTTGTAAACCAGCTCTTCTCCGACTTTCCATTGAAAAGAAGAAGAATCGCCGTCCCGTGCAAACGCGGTATTTGCAAAAGAAAAACCGAACAGGATTAAAAAAATTGCGACAAACTTGCTCATGGAATTCCCCTTATTTTGTGGTAAGCAAGAACAATCGAAATATATTAATTCTTTATTATTTATTCAAAATATCGGACAACGGTCTGTCTTTTGGATTTAAGTCGGGGACAAACATTATCGATACCTTATCGTTAACCGGCTACTAATTTAACTAAATTACAGGGATTTTTTTCGCCGGGAACAGCGATTTGGGTGTAAATCAACCGGCATTTTCCCCTTGCTAAGGCGCTCCGGATAAGCGTTTAAACAAAGAAGAAACGGTTAGGAAGAAAGTAAGCCAACGCCATCACATTTTTTGCGATTGTTATTAATTTGAGAAACGGTGGTTAAAGATGCAGCATTTAAAGCCGAAAATGTTTGATAATCAATAATCCAGATTAAGCCTTATGAAAAGAAGCAATACACTTTCAATT
>JAJRSN010000422.1 GCA_024278715.1 Calditrichota bacterium | reverse complement strand
TGTTTTAAAAGCCAGTTTTATTATTTTTACTCTTTCGCCTTTTTACGCAAATTTTAATAAACGTTTGGTAAAATCTTCCAAATTGTACTTTTATGATGTTGGGCTTGCCGCCTATTTGTTGGGAATTAAAGAGCAGGATCAAATCAATAGTCACTTCTTAAAAGGCGAGTTGTTCGAAAATTTTGTGATTGCCGAATTTGTTAAGAATTTTTTTAATCACGGAGAAAACCCCAATATCTACTTCTGGCGCGATCAAACAGGTCACGAAATCGATCTGATTATTGACGGGGCGGCAGGGCAAAAAGCATTTGAGATCAAATCTTCGACAACCATAACGCATGATTTCTTTAAAAATTTACGATTCTGGCAAAAACTGACAAACGCTCCGACGGAAGACCTGTTTTTGCTTTACGGCGGAGAGGAATTTCAGAGACGTTCAATAGCAACAGTTGTGCCCTGGAAGCGCCTTATTTCGATTCGGGAAATTATTCAGGATTAAAGATAGTTTATCCTCATCGAATAAAATTCATTCTCTGAAGAATGCCGTTTTTTAATAGAAATCGGGATTCAAATCAAAAAGTTTGTTGCAAATAAAAAAAGCCGGGGAATTCCGGATTTAATTTTCAGGTTTTAAGATTGGCGAGGGTTTGGTAAGCGGCTTCTATTTCTGAAACTTGAATATTTAAAAAGGGAATTGACAGCGCAATGCAAAATTTTTATTTTAGTTCAAATAAGGAGTAAAGATGACTACAATTAAATTAGATCCTGAAACAGAAGAGCGGGTTAAAAAAATATCCAAACAATTAGGCATCTCAAAAGAAGAATTGATCTACCGCAGCATCCTTGATTATTTAGAAAAAATCACAAAACCAAGCGCCTGGGATTTGGGACAAAATTACTTTGGTAAATATTCAAGCGGTCGTAAAAATCTATCAAGAGATCGGAAAAAAATTTTAAGAGAAAAATTAGCGTACAAACACTATGGAAAAAATACTGATTGTTTCGGGTCCGTTGATAGCTTTATTCGATAAATCCGATTTATTCCATCGGCAGTGTGTTGAGTTCATTAAAAATACAAAGGCTAACTTAATAACAACAATTGCTTCCGTCACCGAGACGCTTCATCTTCTTGACTTTAATCGAAACGCTCAATTGGATTTTTTAGAATGGGCATCGCTTGGTGCGATTGAAGTTTATCCTATTGAGAATAGGGATTTTTTCAGAATTAAAGAACTGATAAATAAATACAAAGATTTACCAATGGATTTTGCTGATGCCTGTTTGGTATTATTAGCAGAGAAGTTAAATCTAAATAAAATTGCCACTATTGACAGTGATTTTACAATTTATAGGATCAAGGGTAAACAGAAATTCCAAATAGTTTTAAAATATAACAAATAAAAAAAGCCGGAAAATTCCGGCTTCTTCTTTATCGTTTGGGATGGAAGGGCGAATGATAAGCCGTAATAACCTCGCCGCCGTCCACATTGAAAATATTCCCTGTAGCCCAGAGCTCGTCCGATGTAACCTGCGCCAGAATAAATTTGGCAATATCCGAAGGCTGAGTGAGACGTTTAAAAGGTATTTGACTCAATGCCAGGTCGATCATTGTTTCGTGCCCCGGAATTTTACGCAGAGCGGGCGTAAAGGTCACTCCCGCGCGGATGGTATTGACTGTCATGCCAAAAGGAGCTAATTCCAGCGCTAACTGACGAACGTGAGATTCCAGCGCGCATTTTGCCGCTGAAACCGCTCCGTAGTAGGGAATAACGCGTAATGATCCCGAGCTGGTCATGGCGTAAATTTTACAGCCCTTTCCCAATAAACTGGCATGAAAAAGATCCTGTACCCAGTAAACCAGACTGTGCGCCATTACGTTCATGGTCATTTCCATCTGTTTTGATGAAAGGCGTTCTTTGGGGTCGTGATGAATGAAGGGGGCAAGCGAGCCAAAAGCTAATGAGTGTAAGAGAACTTTAATGCGTTTTTGCGGATTTTTATCGAAGACGAGGTTTTTAAGCTCTTCGACAACCTGAGTACGGTTTTTTTCCGAAGCGGCGTTCTTGTTAAAAAAAACCGCTTCAACGCCATATTCTTTTATTTGCTGTTTAATCTCTTCCACTCTGGTTAGCGCTTCGCCCCGATCCATGTGAACGCCGATGATGTTAAATCCCTCCCGGGCAAGCTGCAGAGCGGTCGCCTCGCCGAATCCGCTCGAAACGCCTAATATAAAAGCATAATCGGTCTCACTATTTGGTTTAATATACGGCAAATTGATACTCCTCCTGATTTAATTCTTAATTTTTAAACAGCTCGTAGAACGTCTTTATCTTTAACGATATTCCCGTGATTTATCCGAGAGATCACACAACAAACGTTTGTTTTTCGGATAATTGTTTAAGAATTTCTTTTCGTTTTCGTTCGTAGCCCTTTCTACCCATCAAAGCGTAGGTGGCTATTTTCCCGTGTTCAACGCCCGGCTGATCGAAGGCGTTAATATTTAGCAGACCTCCGGCAAAAGCGGTTGCGGCTTCTAATAAAAAGAAAAAGGCGCCGACATTTTCAGCCGAGACTTCCGAAAATTTAACGGTTAAATTGGGACGTTGATTATTGGTGAGCGCCAGTTCCGTTGCTTTTTTTTCGGCGTTTAGTAACTCGCCGAGGGTTTTACCCTCAAAATAATTAAACTCATCTATGTCGGAAAAGTGATTGTGGATTTGTTCGTTATGCTCAAAATTTTCGACTTCCAAAAAGGTGATTACCTTATCGTTCGGTCCTTCAACGTAAAGCTGCACCTGGGAATGCTGATCGGTTGCTCCCAGGGCTTTTACCGGAGTTTGACCGACTTCAACGATTTTTCCGTTTACGTCATAGCGTTTTCCAAGACTTTCCGCCCATAGTTGGCGAAACCAATCGGCTAAATCGCGCAGCTTGTTACTGTAAGGCATCATCACGCTAATGTTTTTATTTTTTT
>JAJRSN010000421.1 GCA_024278715.1 Calditrichota bacterium | reverse complement strand
CTTCCATTTTATGGCTGATTTCAAATTTTACCCCGGCTTCTTCTGCGTTTTTCTTTGCCTGTTCCACAACTTCCGGCATCAGTTCAAATTCGGGCGGATGCGCCAGAGTGACGTCGATCCCAAAGCGCGGCATCATTAAAATCAGGCTTTGCGGTACGGAAAGCGGACGAATGTAATTAGGCGCTGAGGTCCAGCTCACCCCCAACTTAAGTCCGCGTGTGTTTTCTCCGAAATGTTCGGTAATTGTAAAGTAATCGGCTAATATTTGTGCAGGATGATAAATATCGCATTGCATATTGACGATCGGTACCCTGCTTGCAGCCCGCAATTCTTCCAGATAACGATTGCCTTCGCCATAGGCGCAAAATCGGACTGCGATGCCCTGCAAATAACCGGAAAGTACTTTGGCGGTATCGACGGCGCCTTCTCCGTGGGAAATCTGCATGGTCTGAGGAGCGAAAAAGATGCTGTGCCCGCCTAACTGCGTCATTGCAACTTCAAAAGAGGTACGCGTCCGTGTGGATGGGTCAAAGAAAATCATACCTAAGGATTTTCCTTCGAGAATCCGGTGAAACTTACCGGTTGCGTATTCCACCTTCAACCGCTTTGCCAGTTCGAAAAGCGTTTTTAATTCCTGAACCGTCCAGTCCTGAGTGGTTATAAAATGTTTTCCTTTTAATTTGGTCTGCATGGCTTGCTCCTCTATTTGCTGTTCAGTGTCTCGATTAATTCAAACGGGAATAGGGCGTAAAATTCGGTTGCCTTCAATAAATCGTGCAATACCAGTTCCTCCCTGTCCGAATGCGACAATTCTTCTTTACCGGGGGCAAAACCGATGGTGGGAATGTTTAGCCGTCCGGCGGTAGCCACGCCGTTAGTGGAAAAACTCCAAACGCCGATTTCAGTGCCGCCGTCGAAAATCCGCTCGGCTGTTTTTTGGGCTGCCCGAATTAAAGGATGATTTTTTTCAAGAACCCAGGTGGGAAAATAGGCTTCCTGTTCAAACTCAAGTCCTTTCCAGCTTTTGCCGCGGTAACGGGGAATTTCCACCTCGGCGTCAATATGCAGTTTTAGGGCGATTTCTTTGAGCTGGCGAATAACCGATTCCCGGTCTTCGTTAATCGTTAAACGGCGGTCGATATGAATACGGCAGAAATCGGGAACCGAACAGAGTGAGGGTCCCTTGCTAACAATATCGCTCACGGTAACGGAGCCCTTGCCCAGAGGATCGACAGGTTCCAGCTTTTCGTCCAATTGTTCGATTTCGGAAACAATTTTTGCCATTTTGTAAATAGCGTTAACGCCCTGTTGATTGTGCGCTCCGTGGGCGGATTTTCCGCGCGTTATGATTTCCGCCTCCATTCGTCCCCGTTGACCGCGATAGATTTTCAGATCGGTCGGTTCGCCTAACACAACATAGTCGGGACGAATCCCTTCTTTCTCGATCAGATGGAGCAGGGGATAACCGTCGCAATCTTCTTCCAAAACAGAACCGACCACGTAGAGTGTAAAGGGCAGCGACCGGTCGCCAAAAATCTCTTTGATCGCTCTGCCGGCGATAAGGTATCCAGCCATGGCTGGTTTTTCATCCACCGCGCCGCGACCGTAAATTTTCCCGTCGGCAATTTTGCCCCCGAACGGCGGATAGGTCCAGCTTTCTTCTTCGGTTACCTTTACTGTGTCGATATGGGCGTCAAAAAGAATTTTGATCGCTCCGTCGCCGATGCGACCCACAACGTTGCCCAGTTTGTCGCTAAAAGCTTCGTCAAAACCGTAATCGTGCATTTTGCTTTGAATGAATTCCACGATTTCCCGCTCTTCGCCGCTGTAACTGCGAATTTGAATCAATTTTTGAATCAATTGAAAAAGGTCGTTCCGATAGGTTTGTACTTTTTCCTTCAATCCTTCGATCATTATTCCTCCTTGCCGCGCTTTTTAATAGGATTGCAACGGAAACGGTTGCTTTTTTTGGGCAGAATTTGTTAAGCGTTAAGAAGCCTCTCCGGTAACTTGTTACCGGACGCTGGTTACTCGTCGCGCATCACTGCTCTCCGCTTTCCGACAATCTTTCATCTTTCATCTTTCATCTTACTAATCACGCATTACTACCTTGTCACTCTGTCACTTTGTAACTTTGTCACTTGTTACTTTTCGTTAACCCTTAACCCTTAACCAATAACTATTCATTATTAACATCTTCTCTCCTGTATGGTACTGGCTTGTCCAGGTTATGAGTTCGTCCCTTTCGGAATATGATTTAATTTAAGAAAAAATTCTTTCAATTAATACAAAATTCTTTCGGCGTTAATGAATTAAGGCGAAAAATAATACTTTTTTGGGGAATAAAATTTTAGCCTCATAATTTTTGATGCGGCAAACACAGAATGATGCGTTTTAAAATAAAGAGACCGCTGTTTGGAGAGGATCGGATAGAATTAGGGACAGGAGAGATTTTGGCGTTACTCGTTGTTTTGCAGAGAAGTAAGAACAGATTAATTTTGCGTGACTTAAAGATGTTTTAAAACAGGGAAGGGGCATAAAAAGTCAGTAAATATTATTTGACAACAAACAAAATAAGACGTAAAATATTCGCAAACGATTGCGCTTCTGTTTTTTAATCGGGTATGTGAAGACGTTCCGACGAACCGGGTGGTTGCGGATGATT
>JAJRSN010000420.1 GCA_024278715.1 Calditrichota bacterium | reverse complement strand
TTGATGCAATATGAGCGTTTGGAGCCGATTGTCGCCAAATTGGAGAAGTTGAAAGAGAGCACATTTTATAAGGATGCGTTGGAATGGGATCCTTATTTTAATGCTCGGGATAAAGCGGCTAAAATAAGTTGCGAAACGTATTTTAAAGACGGAACATAAATCGGGGGAAGGCGCTTAAGAGAAGAGAAAGATTCGGAAAGTTTTTTAGGATAAATATTTGAATTTCAAAATCTGAATCTTTAAATTACTTGTTCTTTAGAAACCAATACGCTTATGCGAACACGGAGGATTAGCGTAATTGGTAACGCAGCGGTCTTGAAAACCGCCGCCCTTACGGGCTTGGGGGTTCGAGTCCCTCATCCTCCGCTTTTAGGAATGACAGGTGTAGAATAAAAATAACGTATTTGGAGAGGTGGCCGAGTTGGCTGAATCCCGCCCTGGCGGGGTGCTAAGCGAGAATAAGTTCTTTTAAAAAAAGCTAAATTTTCAAGGAGAGGTGGCCGAGTTGGCTGAAGGCGCTCGCCTGCTAAGCGAGTATAGGGGCAAAACCTCTATCCAGGGTTCGAATCCCTGCCTCTCCGCAAATAGAAACCCGGGCATAGTTCCGGGTTTCTAAATTTAGAGCTGAGCTGGCTGAATCCCGCCCAGACGGGACGAATCCCTGCCTCTCCGCACCAGGCTAGCGCAGCCGAATAATTTTTTACCACTTTCGCCGATTTAAAGGTTATCCGGTATTTCATAAAGTGCGCACTATCTCCGCTGCCATTCGCCTTGCAATAAGGATAAATATTGCTTGTATTCTCCTCATCCGCTTTTTTACAAGAGCGTTTGGTCGAACTGTTTTTTGAATTCACTAAAAGCTCCGCTTGGAATTATCTCGGAATCTCCGTTAAATATCTTGTGCGCTATGTTTGGCGTAAATTACAAAGAAGATTTCTTTATTAATCCGCCATCATTTTCCTTTTCAGGCTATTTGGGTATGTCTTATTATTCGGGATTATCTCATGGAATATCAATAACTTGCCGCCTATCGAAATTGTTAGCTTTTGCGTAATCCGTGTAATCTGAAATTATTTTTATTTAAAAATGCTGTGATATTGCCCGATTTTGTTTTATATTTGTACAGGTTTGATAAATTACATTAGAAAATTAATTATGATGTATGTAGAATCTACCTGGACCCAAATATTAGAAGAACTAAAAAAAGGGAATTTTAAACGCGTTTATGTTATGGGTAATACCGATTGCGGGAAAACGACACTCTGCCGGTATTTGATTCAGGAATTATCCAAAGAAAAAACTTCGGCTCTGATCGACTGCGATCCGGGACAATCAACTTTGGGCTTGCCGACCACCTTGAACGCCGCCTTATTTTATCCGGAAGACGAAAAACCCGCAAAAATAATTTCCCGCTTTATCGGCGACACTTCGCCGCACAGAAAATTGATGCAGGCGCTGCTTTCGGTTCATCGCTTGTTGGATAAGGTTAAAGAAGAATGCGAAGCGGTGGTTATTGATTCTTCGGGATATTCATCGGGAAACTCGGCGGCGGAATTTCAGGCGGCAATGATTGAGTTGATTCAACCGGATGCCGTGGTGTTGATTGAGAGGGAACAGGAATTGGAGCCTTTTGCAAGTCAAATTGAATGTTTCAAAAACATAACCATCCGCAGAATACTTGTTTCCGAGCATGTCAAAGCCCGCTCAATGCCGATGAGGAAAGAATATCGCGAAGAAAAATACCGCGATTATTTCAAAGAGGCAAAGTTGCAGGTAGTGGACATCAGCCCGATGTCTTTGTGCGGATCCGTTCCCGTCCGGTTTACGGTTCAAAGCGTGCGGGGTCGATTAATCGCCTTTTGTGACCATGAAAAATTTCTCATTAAACTGGCTGTTGCCCGTTCGCTTTACGAGAACGATAAAATTTGTGTTTGCCTTGTCCCTGAATTTGATTCCAAAAAAGCAGCCTTTCTGCAATTTGGCGATCTGTTTCTTACAAATGATTTTAAAGAAGAACATCCCCTCAGAGCTCAATGACGGAACCACGTGCAGAACTCTGATAGTTAGTTAAGTGTTAAAGGTGTAAGGGTTAAGCGTTAAGCGGCTTCTCCATCTACGTATCACTGCTTTCTGCTCTCTGCTTTCCGACACCCATTCTTTGCTCTAATTTAAACAGCTAAACAACTAAACTTCTAAACACTTAACTATGTTACTTTTCGTTAACCCTTCAATCCCACCATTCCCCTATTTAACAACTCCGTAAAATTTTGAAAGCATTGGTTAGTTTTTAAAGCAAAAGAGTATGAAAAATTATTCCGTGTAAATTTTCTCCAGAACAATCGCCGCGGCTCCCATGGCGTTGGTGAAGGCGCCAAACTCCGGAAAAAACAGACGGATTTTTCTCGCCTCGGCTGAAAGAGGTTTGTTGCGAATATATTGGCGTAAAACCGATTCGATAAAGGGCTTGGCTTCGGAGATATCTCCGCCTAAAATAAGAGCCTGCGGATTGAATAGATCGATCAGCAGAACCAGCCGTTTGCCGATTTCGCGGGCAATTTCCTTCCACAAAAACAAGGCTGAAGCATCGTTTTTTTGCGCTAACGAAAGCGCGTTCCTTAAAAAGTTTGAAACTGTGTCCTGACTGTCTTCTCTGTAAATCAGCGACTGATTATTTCCGAATTTTTTGTGAATTTTTTTAATCGTTTTCCGAAAAAATGAATTCGTAAAAAGCAGAGGCATCTCGCCTACGGCATTTGAAGCGCCGCGGTAGAGTTGATGATCGATGATAAATCCAATGCCCATTCCGCGAAAACATTGCTGAATACTAAGATAGATAATATGAGAAGTTTGATAAAATTCGGGCAAGAGCCATTTAATTCCCAAGGCTCCGGCGTTGGATTCGTTTTCGATAAAAACGGGAAAGTTGAAATGTTCTTTTAGAATTTGAGCGAGAGGGTAATCTTGCGCCTGAAATGTGGAGGATAGCCGGACTATTCCCTGTTTAAAATCCACAAGCCCGGAAATACCGATTCCCATACCCAATAAATTTACATCGGGCGGCAACGAACTTTTGATGAATTCCTTAAGAGTGCTGACAAAATAGTCGATTTTTTCGGAATCCGATAACTTGTTCGGAAAAGCCGTTTTTAATCGGCTGACCGGTTGGGCGTTAAAATTTAAAAGAACCATTCGCAATTCGGTTGAAAGCCATTCCACTCCGATTACAAAACCGTGGTCGCCGTTAATATCCCAAATAACCGGCGGTTTTCCCCCGAGTAACGACGAATCCCCGATCCCGGCTTTAAGAATTTGTCCTTGTTTGTTAAGAGCCTTTAAGGTGTAAAGAACGGTCGCTACTTTAAGATTTGTTAATTCGCTGATTTCGCGGGCTGTTATTCCCTGATGCATGCGCACGAGGTTAAGAATGTGTTTGCGGTTCAAATTTTTAATGAATTGATGATTGCCGCTTTGAAACATCGGCTTCTCCGTTTAATTGTGGATTTGCGATTTATGATTTACGAATTTTACCAATTCGTTAAGCGTGTAAGCGTTAAGGGTTAAGCGGCTTCTCCAACCACTCATCACGCAAAACCGTCTTAACTGCTTTCTGCTTTCTAACAGCCTTTTACTTTAATCTTTTACCTTTAATATTTAATTTCACGCATCACGACCTTCTCACTTTTCCCCATACTTTTTTGCAGCTTCAAGGAGCGCCAGATAATTCTCGAAATTGACATAGTCGGGAATGCTGTTGCCCGATCCCACGCAATAACCGCCGTTATAGGCTGCCACTTCGATATTGTGTTTTACCTGAGCTTCCACCTGTTCTTTGCTCCCGCGGCAAAGCATATCCACATCAACGGCTCCGATTAAGCAAAGACGATCGCCGTATCGCCGCTTGACCTCCGCAAGGTCCATTGCCTTGGGTTCAATCGGATGAAGGGCGTCAACCCCGCAGGCGATAATATCTTCGAAAACATCCCATAACACGCCGTCCGTGTGGTAAATAAGGGGTTTATCGTAAGCCCTGGCAAGGTCGCCGATTTTTTTCAGCCATGGGAAAAAGTAGCGGTGCAAAACATCCGGCGACATTAAAAGTCCCGTGCTAAATGCAATATCGTCGCTGTACCACAGAGCATCCACCGCGTCGCTCTGGGCAAAATATTCAAACATCGATACGACAAGCTCGCCGAGACGGTCGTTTAACGCTTTGATCAAATCCGGATTCTCGAACAGAGCCATAGAAAAGCCTTCCATGCCCATCATTTCCCAGGTCATGGTAAATATGTCGCCGTATTGCCCGATTACGCCCATTCCTTCCGGCAGATAATCTTTAACCTTTTCAAAAGCCGAATAATCAAAATCGGACGGTTTGGGAAACACGTACCGTTCAAAATCGTCAAAGGAGGCGATGATTCCCTGTCCTTCGTTTGCCCAGTCATAAGCAAGCGTGCCTTCCTTTTCCGAGGCGTCTTTTTCCGGCACGTCGATCTTTGCGGGATTAAAATCGACCGCAGGTTGAAGTTTTATGTAATCGTAACCCGCTTTGTGCCAGAATTCCACTTCGTCTTTAATGTCTTTGACGGGGCGACCGATGAATTTTTCTTTGATTTTGGGATGAATTCCCAATTCAGCCAGGGGCACATATTGCCCTTTTTGTCTTTTTAATGTTTTAATTAGTTCTTCAATATTGGGTCGCATAATATTCCTTAAATTAAAATTGGTTTGTATTTTGTGTTTACTAAAACTCCTCGGTAAACGAATCCGGAATCGGCATTTAAAAAACATGTTTTTTGCGAAGAATCAGTTATTCGATTCCAGAAAATTGACCAATTGCTGCGGACCCGGAAAATACCCGTCTGCTCCGATGCGTTTGCTGAATTCATGAGAAACGGGCGCGCCGCCGATAAAGATAGGGATATCGGATTTGTACGATTTTAGTTTTTTGACGATTTCATCCATGTAAAGCATGGTCGTTGTGAGAAGGGCGCTGATTCCGATATAGCAGGAGGGATTTTGTTTAGCCGCCTCTAAAAATTTCTCTGCGGGCACGTCAACGCCGAGATCGATCACTTCCCAGCCGTTTCCTTCCAAAACCATGCCCACGAGATTCTTGCCGATGTCGTGTAAATCGCCCTTCACCGTTCCCAGAACAAATCTGCCTTTTCTTCCCTCTGCGCCGGAGTCAAAATAGGGCTTTAGTAATTTCATGGACGCCTTCATTGCTTTGGAGGCGATCAGCAGATCCGGAATAAAAGCCTGCCCTTTACTGAATTTATCTCCGACGCGACGCATTCCCGGGATTAAGGCGCCCTGCAAAATTTCGTTTGGCGAAACGCCGTTATTTAGTAATTGTTGGGTCAACTCCGCGGCGCCTGGCTGATCCTTTAAATCGGGTGGATAGGGAGACTTGCAGTCCGCTTTCCCTCGTTCGATGCAAACGCTAAGTTGATTTAATAATTCGTTCATCGTAATAAATCCTTTGATTAATAATTAAAATGTTTTTATTAACCTGAGATAAGGCGCAAAAATTTTCAGCGTTTTTTTTGAAATGCACCTTCTCTTGATAACACGAACGACAAAGCTTTCTTCTAAAGACCGACAAATTCTTCGTTTTGCCTGCCTTTGGATTACCGCCCCGATACGTAATTGAAAGACCAAATGACTTTGTTTTTTCTGACACATCTTTCGATTTCAATTTAAGAAAAATCCGTTTAAAATGCCAACGGTTATTAAAAATAATTTAATAACAGCCTAGCAAAATCCGCGGAAATCGCATCCGGAAAAATTCAATAGTTCGTTGTGCCCGAAAAAAAGTCGTTCGTTTTAG
>JAJRSN010000419.1 GCA_024278715.1 Calditrichota bacterium | reverse complement strand
TCACGTCTTTTTCACTCTTGCCCTGAAGGGCAGAAAAGAAGGGGGCGCACTTTTTCCCAGCAATAAATTACTGGGCTATTTTCATTCAATTCCTCCGGAATTTTTCTAAACAACTAAACAACTAAACAACTAAACAACTAAACAACTATACCTTTAAACTTTGCAACTCATCACGGCTTTAATCTTTCATCTTTAATCTTCCTCATCACTTTGTCACTCATTTAACTCTTATTGAATAACCATCAAGAATTTATTGATTCGATTTCTAACATCGACTCCAACGGTAAATCGATGAAGAATCGTGTGAATTCTCCCTCTTTGCTTTCGCATCTTAACTGCCCGCCGTGCCTTTGGATAATTCCGTAGCTGACCGAAAGCCCGAGACCGGTTCCGGCGTCTCGCGATTTGGTTGTAAAAAAAGGATCATAAATGCGCTCAAGTATGGAAGAGCTTATTCCGATGCCGTTATCTTCGATTATGATTTGCGCCATTTTATCGGAATCATTTAAAATTCGGCAATAAATGGATATTGTCTTATTATCGTTAAAATTTGTTTTAGCCTGCAAAGCGTCGTGCGCATTGGTTAAAAGATTTATCAAAACCTGCTGAATCTGTTGCGGACGGCAGGGAACCAGAGGGAAATCTTCGGGAATTTTAACTTCAATGCGAATGTGCTCTTTACGCATAATAGATTTGACCAGATTAACGGAAGACTGAATCAATCGGGCGATATTAACTTGTTCGGTTTTGGCTTGCTCTTTGCGGGAAAATGCCAGAAGATTTTTAACGATGGCGGAAATGCGTTCGCCTTCTTCGATAATCCCTTCGGCAAAGAGTTTTAAATTCTGATCTTCAATGCGATTGCGCAAGAGTTTGGCATAATTAATGATGCCGGTCATGGGATTGTTTATTTCGTGCGCAACTCCGCTGGCTAACGTCCCGATGGATTCCAATTTCTGTTTGTGTAAAAGTTGGTTCTCAAACTGTTTACGTTCTTCCTCGCTACGTTTAATTTCGGTTATTTCCCAAAGCGTATTCAATGTGCCGATGATATTGTTGTTTTCGTCTTTTACCTGGTAAATTTTTAACTCCCACCATCTGCCGAGTGCGTCTTTAAATTCTTTAAGAAAAGGATACTGTCCGAAAAATTCCCAGGTCTGCTCTCTGAACGGCGAACGCTCGTGCAACAAAAATGTAAACGGTTTGCTGATGCATGAATCGCGATCTACCTGAAAAATGTCGCTCGCCGCCCGGTTCAGCCAGTTAATATTGCCATGATTATCAACAAACACAACGCCTTCCATTAAATTGTCGAGAATATTGACCTTTTCCTGACGCTGGCGGCGCATTTCGGCTTCCAGCTTTTTTAGCTCCTGATAGTGATTCATCAATTCCTGATTCGCCTCGATAAGCCGCTGGGCTTTTTGTTCGACCATCTTTTCCAGATGCTCCCGGTATAAAATAAGCTCTTCTTCCATTTCCTTACGATCGGTAAAATCGACGGCGATCAATAAATAACGCTTCTTATCCGAAAATTTATGAAGTATGATCAAAAAATGTTTTTTACTGTTGTCCATTTTTTGGGTTAATTCAAAGCGGACGCTCTCTTTTTTGCTTTCGGAAAAATTAACAAGCGTTTCGGAAAATGAACGGTCGTTAATAAAAGCGCAGATGGGTTGATTGATGATTTTGCTGTTCCTGACGTTTAAAAAATATTGCGCGTAAGGATTGCGGCGTATAATCCGGAACTTTTCATCCAGAATAATAATAGCCGAATGAATAGTGTTCATAATCAATTGCAGTTCGTCGTGAGTCTCTTTTAAAGAGATGTCTTTTGCTTTGCTCTCACGGACCAATTGAGCTTTTTCGTAAGCGCTGTTGATGGCAAAGGGCAATTTTTTAATGTGCTCAAAATTCTTGATAATGTAATCGTTTGCGCCTTTTTTCATGCATTCAACCGCAATCTCTTCGGAACCGGAACCGGTCACGATTAAAATCGGAATCAGGGTGTCCTTTTTCCGAATAGTTTCAATAATTTCAAAACCGTCGAACTCTTTTAAATCGAAGTCGCTTACGATCATATCAAATTTCTTTTTGTTAAAAGCGCGCAGAAATTGCGTTTTGTTTTGAACGTAGGTAATATTGTAAAGCGTACTCTTATCTTTTTCAAGAATAGCGCTGACCAAACGATAAAAATCAATGTCGTCATCAATGTAAAGGATTTTTAAACGCCTTAACGTCATAGCGTGCATTCCTTAAATTGTTGATTTGCATGTCTGTTTTTATCACTACTATTCAATTTTCTCCAATTAAGCTTTTTCGACAAAAATAGCGGATAACTTTAAATTCCGATTAATCGGGAAGAACGATTCGCGAAAACCAGCTTTTACTCAATCTTTTCGCTAACCGCGCTTTGACTGTGCCGCCCTTAAAACAACTTTACACATTAAATAAGGTTTTGTTTATTTCTTGATTTTGTATTTAAAAACGGCGCTCACTCTACGACTTATGGAGTAAAGAGGAACTGGTATGAAGAATAAAATCCTGATAATTGACAACGACGAAGTAACTATTCAGGTAATTTCTCATTTGGCTAACGCCCTTAACCTGCAAAGCCTGGTAATGCACAATTGGGGCAAGTCATTGAATTTTAAGGATAAAGAAGGGTTGTTGGCGGTATTTGTGAATGTGGAGCTGAGTTTTGTTGATTTGCAGATCCTGTTGAAAGATTTCCCCCAGAACGGAGACGCCGAGCAGAAAGATAAAGTGGCTGTTTATTATTTGTATTCGAAATCATTTAACAGGTTGTACCAGGCGGCAAAAAAATTTCCTTGCGCCGGTGAACTTAAAAAACCGATAAAAGGAGAAGCATTGTTCGATTGTCTTAAGGATTTAATCGATCTGGAAGAGTTCATTGATTACAATGAACGGGAATACAGGGATAAGTTAAGAGACTATAAAGAATACCTGACGGAATCTTTGGCGTTGATTAAAAAATTGGAAACCTATTTTGAATAGGAGTCACATGAACAAGGCGATGGAGATTCAATTGGAACACGGCACATTAAAATTAATTCCTTTGATGGGCGGCAAGCTGATTTTGGCTGAAAAGATCAACGGAACGACCACCAAAGGAGAGGTTTTAGCAAGCCTTAAAAAAGTGGGGATTACACAAGGAATTTTATCCGAATGTATTACCCTGCTTCCCCGCGAAGACATTCAACAGATGCCCGTGGCAAGAGCATATTATCAGGATGAACCTCCGAAATTTGAAGTGCATTTCGGACCAAAGATTAAGGAACAGGTAATCGGAGACATACTCGAGGGCAAATCAATCGATTTAATAGACGATCGGCTGTTGGTAAAAAAAGATTTCCGTCTTGTTTCTTTGACAAAGCCCTTCCGTACAATTTTACGTTTTCCTGACGGCAAGTCTCTCGAAAAGAGCGAATTGGATTTTAGGAATCTTTCTGTTTTTGCCGGAACAAATACAAAAGCTCGGGACGACGCCATTTACGCCGCTGCCGAGGGCAGCGCGTTTCTGTCAAAATGGGGAGTGGTACACGTTCATCCGGTTCTCACCATAAAAGGACTGGGAGAAATTCACGGCAGGGTGGATGATCAGATTGCCGTTAAAGTGCAGGAAGACATCCACGCTCATTCGGCGCTTGAATCGCCGTCGAATATTTTTGTTCTGGGCATGATCCATTCGTCTTACATTCAGGCTGCGGGTTATGTTCAGGCGCTGGACGGGATTGACAATACCAAGCGTTCGGATAACAGCCGGATTATTTCCGGGAAATCGATCTTTACCTCTTATGTTAAAAATTACCGTTTGATCGCAAAAGAGAAAATTCTGGTTTACGGAGGCATCCATCAAAGTATTGTCATCAGTCACGATGAGGTGATTTCCAATTTTATCGAGAGTTCGGAAATTCGGGTGCGGAATCGTCTTTTAACCAATCATATACGAGGCAATACCAGAATTTATTTGGGAGCTGCCTTTTTCAGAGACGAAGCTTTTAAACAACGCATTCTGCACAATCAACAAAAAGAACGACAACTGAGTCAGAAAGAGTTTTTAATCGAAGAGATGCGGGACAGGCTGGAACGGGAAAAAATCGGGATTCTCAAGTATTTAGCCCGTTTACGCGAAGAAGGAAAAGATAAAATATTTATTGATTCAACTTTAACCCGGCTTTACAACGCGTTAAAAGGTTCATTGGTAAAGTTACAAATTGAAATAAAGGATTACGAACGACAATTGGCGGAGTATTTTACTCAAAAAATGTTGCTGTCGTATTACATCCGCGAAAGTTCATTCGATGAAAGCCCGCAAATCCGGGTGTTAGGGAAAATAGACGCGGGCGTTATCATCACTGCGCCTAATCAGGTTGTAAAACTGACCAATCCTTTGGAAGATGTCACGATCATTCTGGATCGGTATTCCGGGAAAATTCATTTTAAACGCTGATACAAATAAATGTTAAAAAGGATGAGATGTTTGCAACGATGAGGTACGGATAAAGCAATAAAACAGGATTATGCGGCAAACAACGAATAACGATTTTACTTATCGATTTAATTAGAAAAAGCCGGTTACGTACGAAAAGCAAAATAAGCCCTTTTATTCCGGTAATAAAATAATCGGGTTCAGGGCAAAAAAAGTATCCGAATCGGTTTAAAATTTTTTAGTGATTTTAATAAACCAAATCAAGAGGGTCTGAGGACAATGGGTATTAATGCAGAAGAAAGAGAGATTTTACTTGATTTTATCAATGAGAGTAACGAAGGCTTAGAACAGACGGAGCTCAACTTACTTAAGCTGGAAGAATCGATTTCGCGGGGGGAGGAAATCGATTCCAAAACCATTGACAGTATTTTCCGGGTCATTCACTCCATCAAAGGCAGCGCCGGGTTTTTAAGCCTTAATTTAATCAATCGGATTACGCATCATGCCGAATCGCTTTTGGACAAAATTCGCAAAGGCAAAATCAAGATGCGTAAATCTCACATCGACGTTTTTCTGGAGGTCTGCGATGCCCTGCAAATTCTTCTGGATTATTTAAAAACCCATTTCTCGGAAGAAGGATTTGAAGGGGGCTCGGAAGACTTGATTCTGCGCCTTGATAAAATGGCTTCAACGGATGTAAATGTGGACAAAGACACATCCCCAAAAGCCGAGAGTTCGCCTCAACCTGTTCCGGAGAAGATGCCGAAAACTTTGGATCCGAATGATCTTATTACCGATGAGTTGAAAAAGCAATTTGTAAACGAAAGTTTGGAATTACTGGATCAATTGGAACAGGATTTAATTATTCTGGAAAAGAATCCTGACAATACGGAAAATCTGCAAAGCGCGTTCAGGGCGTTGCACAGCATTAAAGGCAATGCGGGATTTATGAATTACCGTGATATTAATGAAATTGCGCATCAGGCGGAAACCCTTTTTGATTTGGCTCGCTCCGACGAACTGGTGCTGCAAACCCAGCAATTTTCATTGATTTTAAAAATCGTCGATTTCATTCGTTCCGCAATCGAAGGTCTGGCGGAGGGGAAACCGCCGATTATTCCCGGAAAATTTGGCTTGATCGATCTTTTACGGGGAATATCCGACAAGGTAAAGCCGCAGGAAGAACCGCAACAGGAAAAACCGGAAACGAAAACCGCCGCCAAAGAGGATAAAAAGAAACCCGAAAAACCCGAGAAGCCCGAAGAAGCGACGGCGTCAAAAAAAAGCGGGAAAAAAATAGGCGAAGTGATCCGAGTTGATGTGGAAAAATTGAACCGCCTGATGGACCTTGTGGGAGAAATCGTGATTGCGGAATCCATGGTTTCTCATCATCCCGATTTAGCCGGGATGGAGCTGGAAGGGTTTGAGAAAGCCATCGCTTATTTGCAAAAGAATGTTCGGGATCTGCAAGACCTTGCCACTTCGATGCGCATGATTCCTCTTTCGGGATTATTCGGGAAGATGAAGCGGTTGGTGCGGGATATCTCCATGAAAAAGAAAAGAGAGGTTGAGCTGGTGGTAAGCGGAGGAGAAACGGAGGTCGATAGGTCGGTAATAGAGCACATTTCCGATCCGCTGGTGCATATTTTACGCAATTCCATCGATCATGGAATCGAAGAACGTGAAGAACGGCTCAAAAAGGGTAAACCGGCTCAGGGAATAATTAGTCTGGAAGCTAAGAGGGTCGGCGGAGAAATTTGGATAACTATCGAAGACGACGGTCAGGGATTGAATAAAGAAAAGATAATCAAACGCGCCAAAGAAAAAGGGATATTGGGTGAAAATGAAGAGAGTTTGAATGACGATCAAATCTACAACCTTATTTTCAGACCCGGATTTTCGACGGCTGAGAAGGTAACCAACATTTCGGGACGCGGCGTGGGCATGGATGTGGTTAAGAAAAATGTCGAGAAAATCCGCGGTCGGATCGATATAACCTCCGAATTTGGAAAAGGAACCACCATCAATTTGAAGATCCCGCTCACCACCGCCATTGTCGATGGAATGTTGATGCGCGTGGAAGATTCTCTGTATGCCATTCCCACGCTGGATATCAGGGAATCGCTTCAGGTTCATACGGAGCAGATTATTGATCTGGTTGACGGTCAGGAGGTGGTGAAAGTGCGCGAGCAATTAGTACCGGTTATCCGCTTGCAGGAACTGCATAATAAAATGGGAGCCATGCGTCCGTTAGAGGAAGGGATTGTTGTGGTAACCGAAAGCACGGGCAAAGCCGTCGGTTTTTTGGTTGATGAAATCGTCGGTCAACAGCAACTGGTAATAAAGCCTCTTCCGCATTACATAGGAAAATTACACGGCGTATCGGGATGCGCGGTTCTGGGCAACGGGAATATATGTTTGATTCTCGATCTGGCTTCCATGGTAAAAATAGCGGAATCGATCAAAATAGATTAAGGAGGGCGTAATGATGACAGATAATCAACTTACCTTTGAAGAAGAAATTATGGATACGCAAAAAGGAAAATTTTTGTGTTTCCAGTTGGGAAAAGAAGAGTACGCGGTGGAAATACGGTATGTAATGGAAATTATCGGGATGCAAAGAATAACCCCGCTGCCCGATTTACCGCATTTTGTCAAAGGCGTGATTAATCTGCGGGGTAAGGTGATTCCGGTTGTGGATGTAAGACTACGGTTCGGATTTCAGGAACGCGCTTATGACGAACGCACCTGCATTGTTGTGGCGAATATTCAGGAAACGAACGTGGGATTGATTGTGGATTCGGTTAACGAGGTGTTGGATATTCCGGAAAACCAGATTGATCTTCAGCCTAAAGTTAAAAAGGGTAAAGAAAGCCGCTTTATTCAGGGATTGGGCAAAGTTGAAGAACAGGTCAAAATCATCCTGGATATGGAGCGGTTTCTTTTTGATGAAGAACTGAATGAAATACAGCAATCGGTTGCTGTTGAAGTTTAATCGTTTACATCCGGAGAAAAGATCATGAAAAGCGTTAAAAATAAGATACTTGCACTGGGATTAAGCGCGGTTATTTTGCCGACGTTTTTAATCGTAATATTTATTCTGAATAAACAATCGGATGTGGGAAAACAAATCGATGCCTCGGTGAACGAATTAACCAGACAAAACCTCAGGCAGGCGATAGAAGATGTTTACCGGCTGTGTGAATCGGTTTACGGGATTATTCAGGATAAGTTAGAAGATGATATGCGCGTTGCCGAACAAATTTTAACTCAAAAGGGCACTATTGCGCTGTCTTCATATAAAGTTGAATGGAACGCGGTCAACCAGTTTACCAAAGAAGAAAAAGACGTAAAGCTTCCTAAACTGTTGATCGGCTGGCGGTGGTTAGGGAAAAACCGGGATTTTACGACCAAAACGTTCGTTGTGGACGATGTCCGTGAATTAGTGGGCGAAAACTGCACTATTTTTCAGCGAATGAATTCGCAGGGAGATATGCTGCGGATAGCCTCCACGCTTGAAAATGAAGAAGGAACGCGGGCTATCGGTAGTTATATCCCCGCCGTAAATCCCGACGGCAAACCCAACCCGGTTATTCAAGCTCTTTTAAGCGGTCAAACTTATTACGGGCAGGCGTATATGGTAAACGACCGGTATGAGAGCGTTTTTAAACCGCTTTACGATAATAAAGGAGAGCTTATCGGCGCGTTGAGCCTGAGCATTAAGCAAGATCAAATACCAAGCCTGCGCAAATCGGTGCTGCAAACAAGAGTCGGTAAATCGGGATACGTCTGGGTGCTCGGAGGAAAAGGAACAACAAAGGGACGGTACATCATTTCCAAAGACGGGCAGTCGGACGGGAAGACTATTATCGACGTCAAAGATAGCGAGGGCAAATTTTTTGTCCGCGAAATCGTTAAAAAAGCGGTAAAACTTAGCCCCAAAGAATTACTTTACAAAAGATATTTCTGGAAAAATCCGGATGACCCCTCCCCAAGATCAAAACTTGCGGCAGTAAAATATTTTGAACCCTGGGATTGGATTATCGGAGCCGGAGTTTACGAAGATGAATTCCTTCAGGTTCAAAATCACATGGATATGGCAATTTCACACATGGTTAACGTTTCGGTGGGGGTGGGAATCATAATTTCCTTAATCATGGGTTTAATCGCTTTTATTCTGAGCAAAAAATTAGCCGATCCCATTCGCGAGCTCACCGTGGTGGCGGATCGTCTGGCTGAAGGCGATGTGGATCAGGAGATTACCTTTGTTTCAAATGATGAAACGGGTTTGCTGGCGGATTCGTTTCGGGCGATGATTGATGAATTAAAACAAAAAGCCAAAGCAGCCGAAGCGATTTCGGCGGGCGATTTGGCGGTTGAGGTTCCTCTGGCTTCCGAAAAAGATTTACTCGGGCATTCCATGCGAAAGATG
>JAJRSN010000418.1 GCA_024278715.1 Calditrichota bacterium | reverse complement strand
TAATTGCCATAATTACAATAAATATAAAAGGTTAGAGAAGCGTTTAAAATAAAAATTGCATTTTCTGCAATTTTTTAAAAGATCGGGTTGCATAAAATGCAATTATCACTCTTTTAAACGATTCATCAGCGTACGATAGTTGATATTCAAAAACTCGCAGGCAACCTTCTTATTACGACCCACGTGGTCATAAACCATTTTTACATAAAGTCTTGTCATTTCTTCCAAAGTCATTTGGTTACTTAAAGCATTTTGAAGGATAGGATTTTCCTGTTCCAGCAATTCGTCGGGCAGGTCTTTTATGGTCAAATGTCTTTGATTTAAAACGAGCATTCGAATGAGCGTGTTTTTTAACTGCCGCACGTTCCCGCGCCATTCTAAGCGGGAGAGATAAGCAATTAAAGAAGGATCGATTCTCGGCACCGGGAGATTCTTTTCGACGCAATAGCTTTCGACAATAAAATTAATCAACGCCGGAATGTCGTCGGGGCGTTCTCTCAGCGGCGGAATGTGGATAGGAATAACGTTTAAACGGTAAAAAAGGTCTTCCCGAAATGTTCCTTTTTTAACTTCGTCAATAAGCGAACGGTTGGTGGCGGTGATCAGCCGGAAATCCGCTGTCAGCTCTTTGGTTCCGCCAAGCCTGTAAAACCGTTTTTCCTGCAGTAAGCGCAAGAGTTTTGCCTGAGTGGAATGGGGGAGGTCTCCTATTTCGTCAAGGAACAAGGTTCCGCCGTTCACAATTTCAATTTTACCTTTTTTTAAATCGTGCGCTCCGGTAAAGGCGCCTTTTTCATGTCCGAAGAGTTCGTTTTCAAGGAGAGTTTCAGGCAGAGCAGCCGCGTTGATGGCAATGAAAGGTTTGTCGATAACCCTGCTTCGGTTATGGATATGATGGGCGATTATTTCCTTACCGACTCCGGATTCGCCGGTAAGCAGGACCGGTTCCAGGGTGTCTTTGATTTGTTCAACAAGTTGCAAAATTTGCTGCATCTGTTTACTAACAGCAACAATACCTTCAAATACCAATTTTTCGTTTAATTTTCGACGAAGGGATCTGTTCTCGCGTTCCAGTGCCTGCATTTGCAGGGCGCGTTTAACCATTAAGGGCAGCTCGTCTTTGATGTTCTCGGTTTTAAAAAAGTACGAAGAAGCCCCGCGACGCTGCGCCTCCAAAGCGTGTTGATGATCCTGGGAAGAGGTAATAACAACGATTTTTGCGTCCGTGCCCCGTTCGATAAAATAATCGAGTAGTTGAAAACCCTGTTCTATTTTTGGAAGACCTAAATCCAGAATAACAATATCAGGAAGGAAGCGGGTAAATACCTGCTTTGCCTTATCCGTATCCGTGGCAAACTCGAAAATGTAATTGTTGCCCAGCCATTTTTTGAAACTTTGCTGCCAAATCAGGTTGTCTTCGACAATCAGAATTTTCTGATTCTTCGGTTGTTTACTCATTACCGATTCCCGGCAAAAACATTTTTACTTCCGTACCGCCTTCCCTGGGAAAATTGATTTCCATAAAACCGTGATGGGCATGCAGAATTTTTTTAGCTATCGCCAAACCAAAACCTGTGTGCCCTTCCTTCTTCCATGTCGAAAAATAAGGCATCGTTAACCAGGGTAAAAAGTCGGGGTTAACGCCTTTCCCTTTGTCTATAATCGATATTATTATCCAATGTTTTAGCGTAAAATGAAGGTCAACAACCGTCTTCTCGACTCTGACGGAAATTTTGTCGGGATCTCCGTCAGTCGCCTCAATGGCGTTCTGTAATATCTCGCCGAAGGCTTGATCGAACAGTTCGACATCGACTTCAATTTTTTCGTCTTCTTTAATATTGTCGTAAACAACTGAAAATCGGGAAACGCTGATATTGCGTTTTTGCAGACAGGCGTTTATCAACTCTTTAAGACCGACGGATGCTTTTATTGTTTCGAGTTCTCTCACATAGAACAAAAGATTATTGTTCGCTCTTTTTTGATATTCCAGACGCTCCTTCAGAACAGCCGCATCCAAATCCGGTTTTTGAAACATGTTTATCAAAGATTCCACATCATGCAGGAGTTGTGATATCTGATTGGCAAAATAGATTTCCTGACTGGTTTGATTGGCGTCGCAAAAGCGATTGATCAATGTGTGAACGGTTTGCCAGGTTTGCAGCAGATCCTGCGCTTTTGAGTTTAACGCACGGTCGGTGAGTAGAATGTAAAACAGATCGGAAACGGATTTATGGGGAATGAAGTGCGGAGTTAACTTCTGACCGACGGCTTGCATCACCTTATCCAGTCCGGCGTACGTTTTGTTTAATTCCGCCTTTATCTTTTGAACATAAAGCACTTTGAACGGTCTGGAAGCTTTGTTAAGCTTGATTAAGACGAATTTAGTTTCGGGAGACACCCGGCTTAGCGCTTTACAAGATGCCACTGCCAGATCGTCCGGACTTTCAAAATTATTTATGTAACTTTTAATTAACGATAAACTATTCATTTTCCTTCTGCTTCGCATCTTCCCAATGAGCGTCCAATTCTTCCAAAGAGGCTTTTTTCATGGCTGCGGGATTCCCGTCGTACTGCTCTTCGATGTGCCGGAAACGGTTTGTGAATTTGCGATTTGTTTTTCTCAGAGCTTCTTCCGCCGAAATATTAAGAAAGCGACCGAGATTAACGAGCGCAAATAAAAGATCGCCGAATTCGTTTTCGATTTCGGTCTGATTCTTTTTCCGGAAGGCTTCTTTAAATTCTTCCCACTCTTCGGCTACTTTTTCGAAAACAGGCTCTATGGATTCCCACTCAAAGCCAACCGTTGCGGCTTTTTCCTGAAGCCTTTGCGCCTGCAAAAGCGCCAGGGCTGCTTTGGGCACGCCACTTAACAAAGAATCTCTGCCTTCGTCTTTTACTTTTGTGTGCTCCCAGTTTTCCTGAACTTCAGCCGCGGAGCGCAGATCTTTTTCCCCGAAGACATGAGGATGGCGGTTAATTAATTTTTGCGAAATGTTCGTTACCACATCGTTAAAATCGAAACTATTCGATTCGGCGGCGATCTCGCTTTGAAAAACGATTTGCAATAATAAATCGCCCAATTCTTCGGCTAATTTGTCCCAACGTTCCTGATCAATGGTCTCCAGAACCTCATAAGTTTCTTCCAGTAAAAATTGCTTCAGGCTGTGGTGTGTTTGTTTGGCATCCCAGGGACATTCCCTGCGCAAGCGATGCATTATTTTTAAAAAGTCTTCCATCGTGTATTGCGGCGCGTTATTCGACATGGTTCCAACTCACGCATTTGGTTTGAATGTTGGCGATTCCTTCGATTTCCGCTTCGATAATATCTCCGGGAGCCAAAGGACCGACGCCGGAGGGAGTTCCTGTGAGAATAATATCTCCGGGTTCCAGCGGAAAAAAGTTACTGATGTAAACGATTAATTCCGGAATTTTAAATAACATTTGTTCTGTGTTGCCGTGCTGGCGAATTGTACCGTTAACCGTAAGTTTCAATTCCAGTTTTTGCGGATTATTAAATTGTTTTTTCGGGAAAAAATCGGAGACAGGGCAGGCGTTTTTAAATCCTTTGGCAATTGCCCAGGGATGTCCGCGTTCTTTGGCTTTTTTTTGAATGTCGCGCAGCGTCAAATCGAGCGCCATGCCAAAGCCGGCGATATATTCCGGCGCATCTTGTTCACGTATGTTAAATCCCGATTTTCCGATTAGCACCGCCAGTTCAATTTCGTGATGAACCGCTCCCCGATTAGTAGGGATGGGAACTGGTTCGTAAAGCGAGCAAATCGCAGAATTAGGTTTTAAAAAAATCACCGGTTCCGAGGTGCGTTTTGATTGCATTTCAGTGATGTGTTCCGAATAATTCAATCCGATTCCAATGATTTTGGAAGGAGTGAATGTTTTGCCGTCGAACATTCGTACCTGTTTCATTCTGTCTCCTTTAAGATTCTGAAAAGTTTAACCTTTCCGCGTATTACTGATAATTTTTTTACGGCTTCGATTGATTTAAGAACGTCCCGCTCTTTGGCGTGATCTATTAAAATGTGTACAAAACCGATCGAGTCCGAAACGGATTTATCGACTTCGGCATGAGCCGAGGCGATATTGATGTTATTTTTCCCCAGAACCGTGGCGATTAATCCGATAACGCCGGGTTTATCGGTACACGGAAAGCGAATGTAATACGCGGATTCGATATCTTCGATTGAGATCACGGGCTTATCATTCCAGTTTAAACGATAGGTGTCGAGCCGCGAAGGCGAATATCTGATAATATTGCCGAGGAATAGAATATCGCGTAAAATTAGGCTGCTGGTTGCCTTTATGCCCACCCCTCTGCCGTAAACCATGAAATTTCCCAGAAGATCGGTATCCACAAGGTAGGCGTTAAATTCTCCCCGCACCAGAGCAAGAGGGTGGGTTTTGGGCACTAAAGTAGGATGCACCCGCACTTCAAATTGATCGCCGTGATCTTTAATGATGGCTAAAAGTTTAAAAACATAGCCGTAATCGTCGGCGCACTTAATGTCAAAATCGGAGATTTCTGAAATCCCCTCGGCGTAGATGTGCAGATAATCAATATCTATCCCAAAAGCGGCTGCGGCTAAAATAGAAACCTTTTGGGCTGCATCGGACCCTTCGTAATCGATGATGGAAAGGCTTTCACCCAGTTTGGTAATATCTTTAGATTTTAGCGCTTCCTGAAGCGAAACTTTTTTCTCTGTCATCTTAGTTAAAATCAGGTTGGATGTTCCGCTGAGAATACCGTATAATGCCGTTATCTTATTGGCTAATAAATCCCTTTGAATAGTGCTGATTATGGGAACGCCGCCTCCCAACGAAGGCTCGGGTTGAATAAAAATTTTGTTTGCGTTCGCCAGGTCTGTCAACTCGTGCATTTTGGAAGCCAGCATTATGCGATTCGCGGAAATAATGTGGATCTTATTCTGAATAATATGCTTGACGATGGAAAAGGTCGGTTGGATACCGCCGATGGCATCGATGGCAATTTTGATCTCTCCGTCGTTCAGAATATCGTCGAGATTTGTTGTCAGCAGGGTTTGGTTAATATAATCGGGACGCGCGAAATTGGAATGTTTTACCAATATTTTTTTCAGAATTAAATTAAAACCGGTCTTTTTAAAAATTTCATCCTTTTTTTGCGTCCAGAGCCGGTAAAAGCCCGATCCTAATTTGCCTAATCCCAGCAAGGCAAAGTTTATGTCTTTTCTTCTTGGCATATCGAACGATCCGTATCTTTTATTTCTGCGGTTTTATGGTCGAAACTACAATTTTATAAATTCCCTGCTGTCTAAGCAAATCCATGATGCTGATGACCAAACCGTGCGGCACCGAAGCGTCGGCTTTTATGATTATACTTTTGTCCTTTTTAATGTCGGCTAATTTTTTGATTTCCTCAATTAAATTGCTGGTGGAGACAATATTGTCGTTTAAAAAGATGTTTTCGTCTTTATCCACATAGATGATCACTTTTTGAGCGGTGTGACCTTCGGAGCTCTCCGCTTTAGGAAGATCCAGTTCTATTCCCGGCTGTTCCAAAAAAGTTGAAGATACTGAAAAGAAGATGATCAAAATAAAGAGAACGTCGATTAAGGGAGTTAAATTTATCGACAATCTTCTTTTTTCTTTTGTTAGTAATTGCATTGTTCGGTTAACCTCAAAAAATAATATTGGAATTTATGTTTCTATTTCTTCCAACTGTTCTTTTTGTTTTAAATGAGCGATCTTGGTGATCAGTTGGTTGGTATATTTTTCAATATCCAAAATCAGATTTTCCGATTTATGCGAAAAATAGTAATAAGCGATCAATGTTGGGATGCCGATAAAAAGACCGGTGACCGTAGTAAGCAAGGCTTGAGAAATTCCGCCGGAAAGAGCGGCTGTCTGCCCTATTCCCTGTTCGTTGATTACCTCGAACACCTGCACCATTCCGATTACCGTTCCTAAAAGACCCATTAACGGCGCAACCGCGGCAATGGCTTCCAGCACCACCAGACCGCGTTGTAACGTTCGTATTTCCTGCCGCCCCTGATCTTCCAGTATTTCCCGCATCTCTTCTTTGCTTGCGAGATAATTCTGCAGCGCTGTCATAATTATATTGGACAGGGGTCCTTTGTATCTCTGACAGATATTTCGGGCTAAATCGAGGTCCTTCAGCGTCGAAAAATTCTCAACAACCGAAAGAATTTCCGGAATGAGTATTTTCTTTTTGCGAAGCGATAGTGCCCGTTCGATAATAAAGGCTACGGCAATCAGCGATGTGATTGCAAGCGGATACATCATTATTCCGCCGCGTTCAAAAAACTCTAACATGGATCATCTCCCTCTTCTTAAATCCGGGTAAATCAATTTAGCCGTAATGGTTAAGGATTCCTCCGGAAAATCCTCCGGTAAGGGCAAAAACGGGAAAATAGCCTTAATGGCTTCGGTGCTTGAAAGCTCCAGCGATTTATGCCCCACTTGTTTTAAAACGTTCAAATTTGTCAATTGTCCTGTTCGATCTATCGTAAATTGAACGATCGTGTATCCGGAAATTAATCCGAGCCGGTAATACGCGGGCGGCGTAAACCAAACCTGATACAACCTTTGTTTTAACGCGTTTACATAGGGCGCCCATTCCCAGCGGTAAGTGCTTAGTGAAAGCGCGCCTAAATCTTCGACCGAAAACTTTTTCTGATCCAGAATTTGATTGGCGCCTTTGCTGGTTGAAGATTGCGCTTCTTGCAGTTTACTTTTGGTATATTCTTTTTCAAGACTGCTTTCTTCGCTTCCTTCTCCTATCAACGCCTTTCTGTTGAAAGGCTTGCTTTGAAAGTTAGGGAAACTCTTGAATTTCGGCAAGGGCGATAAGTCGGCAAACGGAACATTGCCTTTGCTGTTGGGAATTTCGCCGAGCTCTTTGGTCAATTCCGGATTTCTGGCGCGGGAATTCATGTTCGATAAAAGGTCTGTTTTTTCGGGTATCTCTTCGTTCTCGTTTGTATTGTCAACAATTTTCCATTCCTTGGGCTTGGTTTTGGGTTTGTTCTCCGGGAAAATAATAGTTACCTCTTCGGGAGGGGAATCCTTTAACGAAACGGGGTTTTCTTTTAACCAGTTTTTTTGATTCAATAACCAGAATAAAAAAATATGGAACAATACGGAAAGAATGAACGCTAATAAAAGTATTCGGCGATCTCTGTCTTCCGGAACTGATTTTATATTAAAAGAAAATCCCATTAAATTATCACTCGTAAACAATAAGATAACCTACACTTTTTTTTAACCTTTGCTCTCCATTCGGACTATGGGCAAAATCATTTCTTCCAGAGAAACCCCGCCATGTTGAAAACTGTCCTTGTAATAGTTGAGATATTTATTGTAATTTGTCGGATAGACAAGATAAAAATCCTCTTTGGCAAAAACGTATGTTGTGTTAATTCCCCTCTTTGGTAAACGCCAGCTTGCAGGGTCTTTTACAAAAATAGCGTGTTTGGGATCGATCTTTAAACTTCTGCCGTATTTGTACCGCAGATTAGTAGAGGTCTCACGATCGCCGATCACTTTTGTTCCTCTCAAACCGCGTACGCTGCCGTGGTCGGAAGTAATAAATATCATCGTATCGGTATCGGCTATTTGTCTGATTATGGAAAGGAGCGGAGAATGTTCGAACCAGGAGCGCGTAAGACTGCGGAACGCCGCTTCATCGGGAACGATTTCTTTAAGAATGGGTAAATCGGAACGGCTGTGCGCTATAATATCCACAATGTTGACGACAACCGAAAGCAGTTGGGCGTCCAGAAAATTGTTCAAACTCCTTTCCAGCCGGCGTATATCGTCGCTGTTCATTATTTTAACGTATTTTAATCCGTTGCCCAAATTCAAGCCCTGACGCTGCAACTGCAAATCCAGTAATTCCTTTTCGTATCGATTCAAACTTTCATCGTCTTCGTTTAACGACCACAATTCGGGGTAAAATTTTTCGATATCTTCCGGAAAAAGTCCGCTGAACAGGGCGTTGCGCGAAAACGGAGTGGCGGTGGGCAAAACGGAATAATAGTGCTCCCGTTCAATCCTGAACCATTCCGAAAAGAACGGTTCAAGCGACAACCACTGATCGAGCCGTAAACAATCGATAACGATGAAGACGACGCGCTTGCCTTTTTTTAATTGCGGAATAATGTATTTGTTAAAAATATCCGTGGAAAAGACCGGGCGGTTGGGGTCGTTTTCGTCATGGACCCAGTTAGAATAATTCTTTTCGATGAATTTGCCGAATTCGGTGTTCAATTCGCGACGATGATCGTACAAAATTGTTCGAAAATTCTGATCCAATATGCTGTCAAGTTCCATGTCCATCTTAAAAATTTTCAACGCAATCTCAATCCACTCCCTGGTTGAAAGGGGATTCATCAAAGAGAGAGAAAGTTGCGCAAGTTCGCTCGCATATTGCTGGCTGCGCCGTTCTTCGATAATGTTTTTTCGGTCTAAAATTTTTTTGCAAGCCATCAAAATCTGGCTCGGGTTTACCGGTTTGGTCAGGTAGTCGTCGATGCGCTGACCAATGGCTTCTTCCATCAGCGATTCTTCTTCATTCTTAGTGATCATAATGACCGGCAGATACGGAAACAGGTCCTTGATTTCGTTTAAAGTGGTAAGTCCGTCTTTGCCGGGCATCATTTCATCGATCAGAACAAGATCAAAAGCCTGGTGTTTAACCTGATAAACTGCGTCTTCGCCGTTGGTCGCAGTAACGACGGTGTAACCTTTTTCTTTTAAAAACAGAATATGCGCCTGTAACATTTCGATTTCGTCATCTACCCACAAAATTCGCGGCATGTTAACTCCAGAGTTGTTAATTATGAATTTTATTACTATTTACAAGAAGTTATAGTTCCCGCTGAACAAAATAAAGACTCCTTCTAAGTTTCAAAATGCCTTTGACGAACAATCTCGTACAAAATAACCGCGGTTGAGACCGAGGCGTTCAGCGAATTGACTTTTCCGAATTGCGGAATTTTAACGGACTGCGAACAAAAGTTTCGGAGATGCTTTCGCACTCCTTTGTCTTCGCTTCCGATGACGAGCGCGGTTTTGGTTTTGAAATTTACGTTGTAGATATTTTGTTCGGCGGAAGGAACGGCGGCAAAAACCGAAAAATTGGCTTCCAAAAGAGCCTGAAGAGTTTGTTCGGGACTATGGGTTAAATAGAATTTAGAATAAAAAAGCGCCCCGGCTGAAGTTTTAGCCACGGTTGCATTCAAGGGAGCGCTGCCTTTTTCCGGCAAAACTATGCAGTCAACGCCGGTAATTTCCGCGGTGCGTAAAATGGCGCCCAGATTGTGAGGATCCTGTATTTGATCCAGCACCAAAACCACCGGATCGGATTGGGAGGTTATTAATCGCTCCCAGCGGCTTTCGTCGAGAAAAGGCTGAAAATCAACCAAGGCTACCACTCCCTGATGCACCACAGGACCGACAAATTTTTGCAGAGCGTTTTTATCGATATTCTCAAACGGAATTTCCCGCGTCTGGCAAAGATTGCGGATTTTGCCGATAATCTTTCCCGCCGTATTTTCGGCAATGTAAACTTTAAGCACAGTATGCGAAGAACGCAGCGCTTCAAAAACCGGTTGTCTTCCGTAAATGTAAAATTGTTTCTTATTATCCATAAAATTCAATTGCAGTAATATTTTTTGTTTTGTCAGCAATTTAAGGGATGCCGGGACGTGATGCAAAAACTCGCTTTCGGCAAAACGACTTTGTTTTGAACAACGCCTTAGAATTCACTAAATTAAAACAAAAAAGGGCGCATTATCGCCCTCTTTTATTTTTGAACCAAAACCATTTAGGAGAATTAATGCAAATCGGAATTGTCGGATTACCTTATTCCGGAAAAACGACTCTTTTTTCCACCTTGTTAAAACATAAAAGCCACGACGCCGCCGGAAAACTAAGCGCGGAAAAAGGAATTGTAAAAGTCCCCGACGAACGTCTGGATCGGTTAACGGAAATGTTCAATCCGAAACGTAAGGTCAACGCAACAATCGAATACATTAAGGTGCCCGGTTTGGAAGGCGAAGCCGCCGGAACCAAAAGTCTTCCGCCGCAATTTTTGGCGAATCTTAAAAATGTAGATGCCTTGTTAGTGGTGGTTCGTAATTTCGAAAACGAATACTATCCGCATCCGTTAAACCGCATCGATCCGCGAGCCGATATCGGATACATTAACACGGAGTTCTTGCTGAGCGATCTGGGTATAGTCGAAAACCGCTATGAGAAACTGAAAAAGATGATCCTTAAAACTCAGGATGAAAAAGACAAGAGAGAATTGGTTTTATTCGAAAAATTGAAAGCCCAGTTGGAAAAAGAAAAACCGTTAAGAGAAATGGATTTTACGGAGCACGAAACCCTGATTTTAAAAGGCTACCAATTTTTAACCGCTAAACCGGTTCTTTACGTTATTAACATTCAGGAAGATCAAATTCCCAAGGCTGAAGAAATTGAGCGCCAATTCAGCGATCTTATTTCTAAAAATTCATCGGTTACAACCCTGAGCGCCGAAATCGAGAAAGAGATTTCCGAGCTGGAAGAAGACGCCGAAGTATTTCTGGAAGACCTGGGCATCATAGAACCGGCGCTGCTCAAATTGATTCGCAAGTCGTATGAGCTGCTCGGCTTGATTTCTTTTTTTACGGTTGGCGAAGACGAATGCCGGTCGTGGGCTATCCGCAAAGGAACAAACGCGCAGAAGGCGGCGGGTGTTATTCATTCGGATCTGGAAAAAGGCTTTATCAGAGCGGAAACGGTTCACTATGATGTTTTGATTAAAGCCGGTTCCTTAAGCGCCTGTCGGGAACAGGGTTTGTTGCGTCTGGAAGGCAAAGACTACATTGTAAAAGACGGCGACGTTTTGAACATCCGGTTTAACGTGTAAGCGTCGGGAAAAGTTAGTCGAATTTGAATGTAATACCCATTAACTTTTAACAAAAACGGATAATTTAAATTAAATGGATCTTAAAATCGATCTTAATCCGAAAAACGAGCAAGACAATCGCTCTTGCTATGTTCTTGATACCAATGTGCTCTTGCACGACCCTTCGGCTATTTTCCGCTTCGAAGAGAACATTGTAATTATTCCGCTTTTTGTTCTGGATGAAATTGACAGTAAAAAGAAAGACCCACAATTGGGTTATAATGCCCGTGATATCAGCCAAAAGCTTGAACAACTAATCCAGCGGGGCGGAGACCCTTTTAAAGGCGTTACTATTCCCAACGGATACGACGGCGTGCTTTATTTTGTCAACGATTTTATGTCTCAAAACTTTCCCATGGAATTATCGACCACTTACAAGGACAACGCGCTCCTTTCTCAAATTATGGGATTGAAGGAGCATTTTCCGCAGCGCAATTTTATTCTGATTTCCAAAGACCGAAATTTGCGCATTAAAGGTTGGGCGTTGCAGATTCCGTGCAACGATTATGTGCACGATAAAATTTCGGAAGAATATCTGGACAGTTTTTTCCAGCCGGTAAAAGAGCTCCAGTTAATGGAAGAAGAAATCAATTTTCTCTTTAAGTCAAAGTCCGCCGGAAACTGGGAAATCCCTTACCGAAAAAAGTGGCGTCTGGTGGAAAATGAAGGCGTGGCTTTGTTTGATCCGGGGAATCAGTTTTTCGGGATGGCAATGCGCAAGGGAGATCGTCTGAAGTATTTTGATTATTTTTCCACAAAGATTCTGGACATGCCTCCCAAAGTGCTGGATACGGAACATTATCAATATAATTTTGAGCAGGCGGTGTGCATGCAGCAAGCCATGGACGATAGCATTAAAATTCAAATCATCATCGGTAAAGCCGGTACGGGAAAAACGCATATCGCCATGGCTGCCGCGCTGGAAAAGGTGTTCAAAGAGCGCAAGTACGATTCCATTAAACTGATCAAACCGGTTATTACCAAAAGCAGACTTGGCGAAGACATCGGATTTTTGCCCGGATCGGTAAAGCGAAAATTATTGCCTAAAATGCGACCGTTTGTAGATAAACTTCGGCTTTTTACCAGCGATCAAACCGAAGAAGGGTACAAAAAATTGATCGATTCGGGAGTGATCGAACTCCTGAATTTAGCGGACATTCGCGGAGCCGATCTGGCTAATTCGTTTGTGATTTTTGACGAGGCGCAGAACGCCAATCCGTTCCAGATGCGCACATTGGGCACGCGGTTAGGCGAAGACACCAAATTGATTGTTCTTGGCGATCCGACCCAAATCGACAGCGTGTATCTGGATAAATACAGCAATGCGCTTATCAATTTGTACGAAAACGCCTTAAAAAATCCCACTTCCTTTTTAGCTCACATTTGTCTTGTTCAAATGGTGCGCTCTCACACATCGAAATGGTTCGAAACATATCTCCAGAGGTTTAAGTAGCAGGCGATTTGTTTTTATTCCGGGCAGGGGAGTACGACGCCGCAAATTACGCAGATATTTCCACCCCTTCCTGCCGAATTTTAAATACAGGGCGTCTGTTTTCTTCGAATAATTTGTTTGAATACGTTCTTTTCGAAAGGCGATTCCTGAATTAAAATATCCGAAATCCTGACATCTTCGGGCAATTCGTCATTTATTTGTTTTAAAATCCGTTCCTTAATCTTTTGCGGACGATTGAGCTCTTCGGCGGATACCGTATTTGCGTCGATGTAAACGCGGGCGATGAGTTGTCCATTTTCCGAATAAACCAGCGACTCTTTAACCGTCGGCAGCTCGTTGAGAGAGGCTTCGATTAATTCGGGAAATATGGGATTGCTCATTTCAAGATTGATTTGATTTGCTTTGCTTCCCCAGATTTGCAAACTGCCGTCCTCTTCCTGTCTTCCGATTAAACCCGTCCGGAAAAAGCGGTCTTCGCCGATCATAAAGGTTTTATCCGCTGAATGATCATACCCCTGCATGATCATATTTCCCTTTAACCAGATTTCGCCGTAATCCGCGGAAAGGTCTTCGGTTACGATTTTAAAATCGGAGTTCGGTAATAAGTCGCCCTCAATCCAGCTAAAACTCGTTGTTGGTTTGCCGGTAATGAATAAGGATGAGGTTTCAATTAATCCGAACAGAAAACGGTGATCCGCGGATTGTTTTTTCAACAGAGTCTTTAGTTTTTGACCCGGGGGATTAAAATTAGTGGAAATTAGCCAGCGGTAGTTTTCAAATAACTTGTTTTCGGGCGGAGCCTCTTTTTTCAAAAACCGATTGAAAAGCCTGCCGACAAATCGAAGGGAATTCTTAATAATCGATGAAGATTGAGCGGAGGCGGACAAGCTTTTATTCAGCCAATTTATGAAATTAACGTCTGTTAAAATGTGCGTCGGTTTAAACTGCCGTAACCATTGGTTAAAGGTTTCCGTACTATCGGGCGGATTTACAAAAACAACCTGCGAGCGTACCAAAAGCGGCGCGATAATGCTCAAGGTGCAGGCAAGCGTTGAAGCCAACGGCAATAAAACCATGATCTTTGTATTGCTGTTTAAATCCAAAGAACGAACCGCGCTTTGGGAAGTAAAAACAATGTTTTTTTGAGAAAGGCGTACGCCTTTTAACTGTCCCGACTCATCCGGAAAATAAAATATTTGAGCCAGGTCTTCTTCGTCAACGGTCTCCGATTCGCCGACGGAAGAGCGTCCCATAAAACCCAGCGTGGCTTTTTTGATTTTGCCAAATTCGCGTTCAATTAATTCCGGTACCGGTTCTTTGCTTTTTTTTATTTTTTCGATTTTAAAATTTTCGAGATGAACAAAAAATCTGAGATGTTTGGTTTGAATTTTTGAGATACGAGGTATTTGAGTCTGTGAAACAAACACGCTGACAGCTTCGGTTCGTTTAAGAATATTTTCGACTTCGTCGTCTGAGAACTCCGAAATTATCGGGACAGCCACTGCTCCGCGGCTGGCAATTGCAAAGTAGGCAATAGCCCAGTTTGCGATATTGTCGCTTAAGATGGCAATGCGATCGCCTTTTTTAATTTCCTGTTTTGTTAGCATTTCGCTCAACAATTCAACGCGATTGTAAAAAATGGCAAAAGTCAGCGGTTGTCCGTTAAGATCGAAAAAAATCGGACGGGCGGCGTCTTTGGAAGAATTGTATTCAAAAATCGCCGGTAAAGTTAAGCGATCCAATTGATTAGGATTCATAATTATATCAACCCGAATATCCTTTATGAAAACTTTTCAACCACAATTTAAAAATAATAATGCTTTGTTCAAAGAAAATTAAACTTTGAAGAAGTTTTCTCGTAAATTAAACTACATTTTCCCAGCGTATAATTAAAAAGGAGCGTGCCATGCGTTTAACTTTAATATTATTCCTGAGCCTTTTAGTCGGTCTTGCCTTCGCCAAAGATGAAAATACCCGCTATCTTTCCCTTGAAAGCGAAGGAATCGAACAGTTGGTTATTGAATGCGGAGCGGGATTTTTAAAAGTAACCGGGAAAGAGGGTCTGGATAAAATTCAGGTACAGGCGGAAATCAAGAGCGACGGATTGAGCACAAAAAAATTGCAAAAAGGGCTCACTTTAACACTTGATTCAGACGGCAATACGGCTAAATTGGTCAGTAAGTTCGATAACAGCGGTTTTATGGACTGGCTTTTTCAATCAGGCGAGGTGCAAATCAATCTCACAATTACCGTACCGCGAAAGATGAATCTTGATATTTATGACGGCTCCGGTTTCATTAAAATCAAAAACATAGACGGAAATACGGAGGTCAAAGACGGCTCCGGTGAACTGACCATGAAGTCTGTTAAGGGAAAGGTAGTGATTACCGACGGCTCGGGCGAAATTTTTCTTAATAATATTTCGGGGGATTGTCGTTTGATCGATGGTTCGGGAGGTATTACTATTGAAGAGATCAAAGGGCAGACGTCCATTACCGACGGCTCGGGCGATTTGGAAATCCGTAGAGCCGAAGGCGATATTGATATCGTTGACGGTTCGGGAGATATTTCGATTGAACATGTTGTGGGAAATATTACTCTCAGCGACGGCTCCGGCGACATCAACGTGAATGAAGTAGAGGGCGATTTGGTGATTACCTTTGCCGGATCGGGAGGCGTTTACACAAATAATATTTCCGGTAAAATCGTAAACAAAAACAAAGATTAACAACTCAGCGAACAAGGATTAATTTTTTGCCGTAGGAAAATTCTCCGGCTTTGATTTGCAGAAAATAGATTCCCGAAGGTTGATTTTTCAAATCGATAGTTCGATATATTGTGTTTGCGGAAGAGCTTTTTACCCGCTCGGAAAGGACGATTTTTCCGAGGACGTCAAATAGAATCAGTTGCATCAGACCCGTCCGGCGCGTTATTGAAATGCGGATCGTCAGCGACCCGTTAAAAGGATTGGGGTAGGTTTGCAGACTTTGAATCGGATTGCGGTTAAAATTTTGTGAAGCGTCGGCAAAGCCCGAAGCATCCGGATGGGTAATCGGTTGTCCTAAAAGCCAGTCGATTGCCGACCATAAAAAGGGCCAGTCGGAGCCTAAATCATCCAATTCATCGGCGAATGTTGTGCTGTCACGATCGCTGTCTTCTTCGATTTCCGGATGCGGACCCAAAAACAACACGCGTCCGGCTCCGTAGTTAAAGGTAATAATGCCGGGCAAATCGTAAAAAGCATCCCAGGTTGCAACAGTATCCATCTGCGCGTTTTCATGCTTTCGGAAATAGGGACCCCCGTAGTAAAGCATGGTTTGGTCGGAGGGTTCAAACTGATTGATCGGATGGTTGGGATTCAGATTCAACCGCGTCATTGTGTAATTATCCCAGGGCGCGATTGTATCGATGGCGCCGATGGCGACTCCGTCAAACAGATCCAGCGGATAGTCGAGCAAGCCGTCTTCTTCCCAGACAATGGAATCGCTGGCAAAATAGGCGCCCGCGCAAATTCCCAAATATCCTCCGCCGCTTTCGACAAAATGCCTGATGTGGGCAATCCCCGAATCATTAATCGCCAATTTGTAATAATAAGCGTAACCGCCGGGGAAACATATAGCATCGTAGCGGGAGACGAGTTCTGAATTGTTAATAGTGTTGGCGTCGATCTCCTCGAAGGTAATGCCTTTCCAGTTCAAAAATTGTTCTAAAGCGGTAATCCCTTCTGACCAGGTGCCGATTCCGCCGTCATTGTAAATGGCAAATTGCGCATCTGCGTAAATTCCGATTGGGAAGGACAGGATTAAAAAAAGTAAAATCTTTTTCAATGTTGTTTCTTTTAAGTTGGTGAATTACTGTTATAAATTAAAGATTTTTTTCGGGTAAAGCCTTTTCGGAAATCACAAAAACGGTTTAAAAAAGAAGCCCCGCCGTCAAAGGAGCGGGGCTTCTTGGCGATTTATTTTTAAAGATTGTTTTTAACCCAATTCTCCAATCCGCCGGCAATGATGATTTCCTGCGCGGCTGCGCCGAAAGGATTAAATGGGTAAGACTTTCCGTTTACGGTTATCGAGGCGTCTTTAAAATCGACAATGGCTGTTAGATCGGTTCGAATTGTCAGGCGTTCGCTTCCGAACCGCGCTTTCAGGTCTTTCACCAGCTGCGGCGCTTCGATCACGATGAACCCGTTGTTAACCGCGTTTCGTTTGTAGGTTTCGCTAAACGAACCTGCGATTAAGAGCCGGATTCCCGCGTATTTCAAAGCGGTCGCCGCCTGCTCTCTTGAACTGCCCGTTCCGAAATTAAAACCCCCCGCAAGAATATCGCCGCTTTTCATGATTTTAACGAATTCGGGATCGTAATTTTCCATTACTACCCGCGCCTGTTGTTGGGGCGTAAAATCGTCGATGTAGGTGTATTTTCCGGGGAAGATGCCGTCGGTATTTAAGTTATCCTGCGGGCAAAAAAGGAGTTCGCCTTTTACTGTGCCCGGGAAGTCCGGTAAAACGGTTACACTCTTTTGCGCGGCTTCAGGAGCGGGATTAATTTTAATTTCCGCTTTTGGCTGAACGGGCTCCATGTGATAGGGGGTATCGATTTTACCGCTGATTGCCGAGGCTGCAACCACGGCGGGCGAAGCCAGATAGGCTTGTGCGTTGCGGGATCCCATCCGACCCTTAAAATTCCGGTTAGTGGCGGAAATTCCCACTTCTCCGTCTTCCAAAAGACCGCTTCCCAATCCGATGCAGGGACCGCAGCCAGGCGGCAGGGGAACTGCTCCGGCATTTAGCAGAGTTTGCCAGTAACCGTGTTTTTCAGCTTCTTTTTGAACATCGGCGGAGGCTGCCGCAATATAGAATTTTACGTGCGGGGCTACCTTTTTACCCTTAATCACTTCCGCAGCCTGAGCAATATCTTCCGGACGACTATTCACGCAGGAAACAAGATAGGC